>JANODQ010000453.1:0-4323 GCA_031412775.1 Pirellulaceae bacterium
GTATTAAACGCAAACTTGGTGAGCTTGATTCTTTTGCTTGTCATGCTGGGGGCGTTCACTACTGATCGAATCGGAGTGTATGCCGTTTTTGGTGCTTTCCTCATGGGATGTGCGATGCCACGCGGAAACATCAGCAACCAAATTCGATTGCAATTCGAGCCTTTGACGATCGGTTTGCTTCTACCGCTGTTTTTTACTTATTCGGGACTCAATACAAGACTCGATCTCGTCTCTTCCCCGCGTTTGATTGGTATCGCGATCGTTGTATTAACAGTTTCGAGTCTTGGTAAAGGGGTAGCGTGCTGGGCTGCTGCAAGACTTTGCGGCGAGAGTAGCAGTACTTCTATAGCAATCGGTGCGTTGATGAACGCGCGTGGATTGATGGAGTTAATTCTGCTCAACATAGCAAAAGAAAAAGGGCTGATCGGTCCTGAGCTTTTCTCAATTCTCGTGGTCATGGCGATTGTCACCACGCTCGCCGCTACCCCCGTGTTTCGAATGGTACAAAGAGCTTTTTCGGAAGATCCTCCGGCCCTGGCCTAATGATGCCCTGGCCTGATGATAACTTAGCCGATGGTGCTTTGGACGGGTTACGACTTTGCCACAATTAGCTAGAAAGCACCTACGGCTAGAACCTACGGTTTAGGAAAATGCATGTTTTTTCAGCCTAACTCACTTCAATGTTCTTTCAAGAACGCGATACATCAAGCTGTGAATTTGGTGAGATAGCTCCGGATCGTAACGACGGCCTTCGTCGCGTAGGAAGGCGTGCTCGCCGTTGAATTCGTGCCAGGTGAAATGGATATTCGCTTCGGTCATTGCGTCGTAGATTAATCGGCGACCAGCTTGGGGTATGTGCGGATCTTGCCGCCCCCAGACCATCATCATCTCGGCTTTGATCTCGTGCATTCGAGCCAGGCTGTTATCGGATTTTCCTTTGCCAAGACTTCCTTGATGGATGTCGGTTGCGTAGAAACAGATGCCCACTGAGATTTCTGGATTCATTGCTGCTCGAAACGCGAGATGTCCACCCAGGCAGATACCAATCGTTCCGATGCTTCCGCTGCATTGCGGATGAACCTTCAGATAATCGATGACGGCTCTTGAATCCGAATCGTAGCTTGCCAGTTCCTTAGTGATCTTCAGCAAGTTACCGCGGTCGGTCCCCTCTTTGTCGTAAGCAAAAACTTCGCCAAGCTCGACGTGCTCGTGGTAGACTTCGGGAACAGCAACCAAGTATCCTTGCCCTGCTAGCATCGCCGCAGTCCGTGCAATTGGGCCGGTCATTTGATAGATCTCCGAGTAGAGGATGACGGCGGGGACAGGCCTTTCACAAACCGGCAAAAACAAATGCGTGCGCATGAGTCCGGTCGACGTTTTGTCAGCGGGCGTCTCTAGATCGACAAACGAGTTTGGATGAAGTCGCATGGTAGACCGCTTTCGTATTTGGGCCAAGAGATTGAGTTTGCGAATTGGATTTGCGAATTGGGTTTCCCTTTTAACCGTCGACCAAATTTGCATTTAATCACGGCCGGTTTGTAGCAAGTCATCTGCGCGATCTAAGGCAATTAAAAACACTTTCGACGCCCACTTAGCGACCAATGCAATTCTGGGTTTCGCGCAGCTCGCCTAAAAATCCTTGGCAATTTTGTTGTCTTAGTTTTCGGCGGGAACTAATTTCCCGCGTTTTTTCCCTTCAAAACCTTCTCTAAATTCGCCAAAGTGCCAAAATCGGTTCAATTTTGCTGTATTCAAGGTTTCTCAGTTTTGCCAAAATAATTGGATCGTCAAACGCAGCCTGATCGATATAGTCGATACATATTCGCGCGATCTGCGGTTAGATCACCTAATCGCCCAATCCAGTTTTTGAGAGTTTGAAATCAGTTATGTCCATAGAAATTACGTTGCCCCAAACATCCAAGCCTGTACAGAATGTAAGCGGAATTACCGTTCGTTTGTGTGGTGACTCGGGGGACGGGATGCAGTTGTTGGGAACCCAGCTCACGAATACCTCCGCCTTGGTCGGCAACGATATTGCTACTTTTCCAGATTTCCCCGCAGAAATTCGAGCTCCCCGAGGTACGCGAGCTGGGGTTTCGGGATTCCAAGTGCAGTTTGCTTCACACGAGGTCCACACCGCGGGCGACACGCTGGATGCTTTGGTAGCGATGAACCCAGCGGCCCTGGTTACGAATCTCGCTGACCTTCGTAAGGGCGGTCTTCTCATCGTCAACGAAGACAGCTTCGAAGACAAAGATCTAAAGTTGGCGAAGCTCAAAACAAGCCCGCTCGAAGATCCTTCGATGGAAAACTATCGTTTGGTAAAAGTCGCAATGACCCGGCTAACCAAAGAAGCCGTTTCCGAGTTCGGTATGGGAATGAAAGAGGCCGACCGATGCAAAAATTTCTTTGCGATGGGTCTAGTCTACTGGCTCTACGGTCGTGGGATGGAAGCGACGCTTCGATTTATACACGGAAAGTTTGGAGCAGGCTCGCCAATCGTTGCAAAAGCAAATGAGAAAGCTCTTCAAGCTGGTTGGTCCTTTGGTGAAACAATTGAAGCACTCGGTCATTCCTATCAAGTTGACGCGGCTGATCTTCCGCCTGGCCACTATCGAAACATGATGGGCAACCAAGCAATGGCTTGGGGGCTTTTGGCAGCATCTCATCGAAGTAAGAAAGACATCTTCTACGCTTCTTACCCGATTACACCAGCAAGCGATATCTTGCATGAGATGGTCAAGTTCAAAAACTACGGCGTGATGACCTTTCAAGCCGAAGACGAAATTGCAGCAGTTTGCTCGGCGATTGGTGCTGCTTACGGCGGACAAATGGCAGTCACAACCAGCAGCGGTCCAGGTATCGCACTCAAGGGCGAAGCGATGGGGCTAGCAGTAATGTTGGAACTGCCAATGGTCATCATCAACGTTCAGCGTGGCGGTCCAAGTACTGGGCTTCCTACCAAGACCGAGCAATCAGACTTGATGCAGGCCATGTTCGGCCGCAATGGTGAAGCACCAATGCCAATCATCGCCGCTCAAAGCCCCGGCGATTGCTTCAACGTCATTCAAGATGCATGGATGCTTGCCACTCAATTGATGTGTCCAGTGATTGTTTTGTCTGATGGTTACATTGCTAACGGTTCCGAGCCTTGGGCGATTCCTGACGTGTCGCGGATGACACCGATCAAGGTCGAGCATCCTGGACCAAAGACCGACGACAATCCATTCCTCCCCTACTCACGCAACGAACTCCTCGCACGACCTTGGGCGATTCCCGGTACCGAGGGTTTGATGCATCGTGTTGGCGGTTTGGAAAAAGAGGACGGAACCGGAAACATTTCATACGATCCAGATAACCACCAAAAGATGGTTAATATCCGGGCACAAAAAGTAGAAAATGCCGCGAAGCTGCTACCTCCACAGCAAGTGGTTGGACCAGAAAGTGGTGAGCTTCTGGTTTTATCTTGGGGTGGAACATACGGATCCTGCTTGACGGCAGTTCAACGAGCTCAAAGGGATGGCCGAAGTGTTTCGCATGCTCACGTCCGATACATGAACCCGCTCCCAAGCAACCTCGGTGAGATCCTTTCAAGGTTTGATAAGGTCTTAATGCCTGAGTTAAATCTTGGTCAATTTCGGTTGCTGGTCCGGAGCAAATACTTAGTGGATGCAATCGGTTTGAATAAGGTTAAAGGCAAGCCGTTCACGGTTGGCGAAGTCTATGAAAAGATTTGTGAACTCAGCGAAGTTAACTCCGCTCCTGCAGCTAGACCTCACGTAGCATTCAAAGTCGGCTAGTGAATTGGATTTGTCCAATCAAACTACATCACGACCGAAACACAACTCAACGAAATTTTAGAATAAAACTTATTATGTCGACTGCCTTACCTGTTCTTACGTCAAACGATTTTACAAGCGACCAAGACATTCGCTGGTGCCCCGGTTGCGGTGACTACGCGATCTTGGCTCAAATGAAGAAGGTCCTGCCCGAGATCGGCGTTCCTCCGGAGAAGACTGTTTTTATCTCTGGCATTGGTTGCTCAAGCCGGTTCCCTTACTACATCAATTCCTATGGCGTGCATTCGATTCACGGTCGAGCCCCAGCTGTCGCGACAGGCCTTCGAGTCACTCGACCAGACCTCTCCATTTGGGTCATAACCGGTGACGGGGACGCGCTGAGCATCGGCGGTAATCACTTCGTTCACTGCCTTCGACGTAATCTAGATGTGAACGTGATTCTATTCAACAATCGCATTTATGGATTGACCAAAGGACAATATTCACCAACATCAGAAGAAAATAAAATCACCAAATCAACACC
>JANODQ010000454.1:0-1646 GCA_031412775.1 Pirellulaceae bacterium
GTGGGGCCCCGCAGATCAACTAGTAGCAACCCTCAAGCCCAACTCACTTACCACAACAGCCAAAACAGCCACTGTAACCTACACCCCCACCGCCCCAGGCGGCACCTGGGATGCCCTCGACTTCGGCGACTATGTTATCTCAACGGTAGCAGGCAAAGTCACTTCGCTCGTCGGCAACAAAAGCACCGAGTCTCGCGACATTGGTCTCTTCAACGTCCGCATCAACGACCCATCGGTCCTCTACGTAACCACCTTCGCCGACTCCCTAGAACCAGGCACCCTACGAAGCCAAATCATCGCGGCCAACGCCGCATCTCCAGCAGCAAGAACGATCATCTTAGAATCTGGCAAATACACGATCGACGTTCCTGCCGCAGTCGATCTCGCATCAACATTTGGAGCTTCACTCGATTCGCTTGGCATCGCCAATCCTGGCGGTTGGAGCAACGCAACCACCGGTGACTTTGACATCCAAGGCAACATCACCATCGCAGGTGACACCAACGACGAAACAATCATCGATGCTCAAGGAATCGACAGAGCCTTCAAGGTCCACGCGACTTCGAACCTGACACTCTCCAGACTCACCGTCCAAAGCGGCGTCTCGCCCGCAACGCAAGGAGGTGGCGGCATACTTTCGATTGGAACACTCAATTTAGACCAAGCGATCCTGAAGAAAAACATCGCATTGGGTATCAATGCATCGTTCCCAATTTTTGGGGGCGGAATTGCCTCATGGAACGGCAATACGTCAATCAATCAATCATGGATTACAGAAAACCAAAGTGATTTTGGTGGCGCCTTTTATTACGGCGGCACTGCAACGGCAGCAGTCCAACGGAGTACCCTCGATACCAATAAAGGAGGTGGCATCTACTCGTCTTCAGCAGGAAACGGGACGGTCGAGAACTCAACATTATCCGCAAACACTGGTGGCTATGGGGCAATTGCGAACGGTGTATTAGGCGGTTTCTTGGTCGCCAACGGTTTCAGCGATTATCCAACATTGTCCGGTGACGGTCGGTACGTCACGTTCCAGTCGGATGCTAGCAATCTAGTTTTCGGAGATACGAACGGAACATCTGATATATTCGTTTATGATCGGACGACGAAAAAGATCGAGCGAGTTAGCATCACCAGTGCTGGCTTGCAAGGGAATGCCTCTAGCGTTGATCCATCACTGTCATCCGACGGTCGATACGTGACGTTCCAGTCGAATGCAAATAATCTCGTGCCCGGCGACACGAACGGATTTTCTGATGTTTTTGTGTTCGATACAACCATGAAGTTGATTCATCGAATCAGCGTTAGCGATGCTGCCGTGCAAGGGAATGGCAACAGCCAAGCGCCATCTTTTTCCGCCGACGGACGGTTCGTGACCTTTCAGTCGAATGCTCGTAATCTTAACAACGGTGGCACGATAGGAGATTTTCAAATCTTCGTTTATGACCAGACCACAAAGTCAAATGAGGTAGTAAGCGTAAACGATTCTGGTTTGCAAGGGAATAGTTTTAGCAGTTCTCCATCCTTGTCCGTCGACGGTCGATACGTTACGTTCCATTCGAATGCTAGCAATTTAGTCCCGGGTGACACAAACAATGCATATGATGTTTTCTTATATGATCGGACCACGAAGTTAATTCAAC
>JANODQ010000455.1:0-10184 GCA_031412775.1 Pirellulaceae bacterium
GGATATACCTTGACTATTCGACGTACCCGCCTATGCTTGAAGCCAACTTTAAGACCCGAATATGCTTAGGATCGTCTCTACATGACGAATGTTCCCACAGACGAACCGTCGCCCGATTTTCTCGCCGAGTTAGCAGAAACCAGCCTCAAGCTCGAAACAGCTACCCCGGAAGCAATTCTTCAATGGGCCGTCGATCGATTTGGTGACAAGTTTACGATGGCAACCGCCTTTGGACCCGAGGGAATGACCATCATCCATATGCTTGCTCAGATCTCTCCGAAAACACCAATCTTCAATCTCGATACCGGATACCAGTTCCCCGAGACGCTTGAACTTCGCGAACGCGTTCTCCAAAAGTATGGAATCGCCGTCGAAATGAAGCAGCCAATCAACACGGTTAAGGAATACGAACGCATCAACGGCGGACCAGTCTACAAACATGATCCAAACCAATGCTGCGGTGATCGAAAGCTAGCTGTCCTGCATGAAGCTGCCAAAGGAATGCTCGCTTGGGCCAGCGCTATCCGTCGAGACCAAAGTCCGGATCGATCCGTCGCCCCGATTGTTGGTTGGGATAGGAAGTTTCATTTGGTGAAAGTTAGCCCGCTCGCCAATTGGACCAAGAAGCAGGTTTGGAAAATGATCACAGACCTCGACATTCCCTACAACTCTTTACATGACAAAGGATACATGAGCATCGGATGCTGGCCATGTACGCGGGCGACCTCGCTGGGCGAGGACGAGCGGTCTGGTCGCTGGAGCGGATCCGCCAAAACTGAGTGCGGACTTCACAGCCAAGGATAACTTGCACGCATGCCAAAACGTAGCGGCAAACAAATTCGAGTTGAGTTCCGAAAAAAACGCGAGATAAGAACGCGTCAGGAAGCGGATCTCACTCGCGATTTCGAAGGTTCCGCTGAAGAAATTGACACCCCCTCGGCGCAGCGAATCTCGGGAAAAGGTCGCGACACACGTCGCCGAACTGTCGTGGGTGAATCGACTCAATCGGCTGCCTCCACGCCTGATGGAGATGTCGGCAATGTTCGATTATCGATTGGAGATGCAACTGCGGGACAAAATTTCCTTCAGGGGCAAGTCCTTCGCGTCCATCGACTCGAATGCATCGTTTTTGGAGCTGACGGACGCGAGTACCGCTGCGCCATTCGCAGGTTACTGAAAAGCCTAGCCACCGATCAACGTCACGTTGTTGTTGCAGGCGATTTAGTTACTTTTCGTATTGATAGCGAAACAACTTCATCTTCATCTGCGACTCAGCAATCTCAGCAAGGCTTGATCGTTCGTGTGGAGCCTCGTCGAGGAACGCTTTCACGAACCAGCCGAAACCGTCGCCATGTGATTGTTGCCAACGTCGATCAAATCATGATCGTAACGAGCGCTGCCGAACCGACGATTAAACCCAACCTGATTGATCGCTTCTTAATTACCGCCGAACAGAATCACCTCGACGCATGTATTGTCATCAATAAGTGCGACCTTATCGATCCAGCAGAACTTCAACCGCTGATCGGTTCGTACGCGCAAATGGGACATCGTGTAGAGATGATCAGTGCGTCGAAAGGCTGGGGAATGGATCGTCTTTGTGCGATGATGCGGGGTCGACAGAGCGTGGTCGTTGGTCAAAGCGGAGTTGGTAAGTCATCGATTCTCAACGCCATCGAACCGGGCTTGATGCAACGCGTGCAAAAAGTCAGTGCAGAAAACCAAAAAGGCAAACATACGACAACAACCGCCCAGGTCTTTCCACTCTCGTTGGGCGGCAACGTTCGAAGTTCCATTGTTGATACGCCAGGCATAAGGCAATTTCAGCTGTACGACATTAGCCCAACCGAAATCGCAGGACTGTTCCGAGACCTGCGACCGTTTGCTTCCTTATGTAAGTATCCGAACTGCACTCACCTTCACGAGTCTGATTGCGCGGTGAAGGATGCCCTGGCCGACTATCGAATATCGGTCCGAAGATATGATAGCTATTGCCAAATGGTCGAGGACCCGGGTGAATAGCCCGAATTTCCGTCAAGGTTTACCTAAACCGACTCAACTCGGATGATTCCTTTCGCCGATACTACCAGCACAACCGGAATAAATGCGTTTTTCGTACCTGAATCGTCGATACAGGTTTGACGTGCGAGAAACGATGTCACGGACACACTCTGCCTCAGTGCAAACGGTGGAAGGTTATTATGTTGGTCTTGAAGCGAAGTATTCAGCTATTCATCATTGCGGCTATGGCCGTGTCCGGCATTGTTTCCGCAGGGGAGCATTACCACCCTTTTGCCGAGTCACTGGACTTCAATCCGGACTGGCAGTTCTTCGCACCAGTAGACGTAGAGCAACTGGAGGAGCTGCATCCCAGGAAACGAGCCAACAAAGGTTGGTACGTAACCTATGACCGGATGCACGTTGGACTGACGCGTCCAAACATCAACGGTTCGCAATCCTCCAAGATCGATATGACTTGGGGTAATCGATGGGACCTCGGTTTCATGGGTGAGAAAAACACTGGATGGTTATTTAGTTGGACCAGCATCAGCGGTCCCAACGTGTACAACGACCGACGCGATCCGCGATTACAGGTCCCGGCCGATGGTGTAGAGCGATTTACACCTCTTCGCCCTCGATTTCCGTTTGATCCAGACTTCGGCGATGGAACCATTCTCGTTCGTCAAAGCTTGAACGTAGCAACCATCACCAATTTGGAATTCAACCGAACTTGGAGACTCAGCCCATATCATTACGGCGGAATTTTGGAGCCAATGATCGGATTTCGCTACATCGGATTCAATGATTACGCTCGTAACGAACAGCACAATTACATAAATACTACTGGAGGTCCAGCCGCTGTACCTAACGCCGAGCAATTCATCCAGGAAACTACTCGTACTGACAACAGAATGGTTACGGCCCAACTCGGATATCGTTACGTTCAACCGGTCAACCGAATGACGTTTTCAAACGATGGCAGATTCTTCGCCGGTCCCAACTATCAATCGCAAGGCTATACGAACTACAATTTCATTTACACAGCCACTGGTACCATTCCTGCCGGTCTTGGTAATCCATATCAACAGCTAAGCACTTTCGCAGGTCGCGATAACACTGAGTTCGTGGTCGGAATGGACGTTCGCTTCGAGGCAGCGTACCAGTTCACCAAAGCATTCAATGTTCGAATGGGTGGTCAGGTCCTTTACATCGGACGCGGTGTATGGCGTGGATCGAACCCAGGTCAAGGACCTCAAAACGAGAACGACCAAAACATCGTCTCTCCCGCTTGGACTTTCGGAGCGACGTTCAATCGATAATCGTCCCCACACAGCGACTCAAGCTATGTAGAACGACTAGGAAACTTGCAGTCTTATGTTAGAACCTCGTCATTGTTGACGAGGTTTTTTCATTGGGGCTCCTGTTGAATGAAGCAATTAGTAGCGTGGCTAACACTTGCAGTCGGTGTGATCCTCTCTGCGATGGGTCTAGAGAGTTTTCTGCTCCCTAACCACTTTATCGATGGTGGCATCACCGGGGTGTCGATGCTCATTGCGGGCTATTTTAAAGTCCCGCTCGCACCGATTATCGTCTTAGTGAATGTCCCTTTTATTTTTTTGGGCTATCGGCTTATTGGTCGCACGTTTGCCTTGAAGAGCTCGATCGCAATTCTTGCTCTTGCACTTTGCCTGGCTTTTCTTCCGTATCCAACAGCGACCGATGATAAACTGCTGAGCGCAGTTTTCGGAGGATTCTTTTTAGGTGCAGGAGTTGGTTTAGCGATCAGAGCTGGAGGAGTTTTAGACGGCACCGAAATCCTCGCACTTATCCTGGGCCAAAAAACTCCTGCAACAGTTGGCGAGATCATCCTGCTTCTCAACGTCGTCATATTCTCGGTCGCAGCCATTGTCATCAATATCGAAGCGGCACTCTACTCAATGCTGACTTATTTTACCGCGTCGAAAACGATTGACTATTTGCTTCACGGGCTGGAAGCTTATAACGGAGTTTTAATCGTAACCAAGTCACCCGACGAAGTCCGAACGGCTATCCTCGAACAACTTGGACGAGGAATTACCACTTTTCTGGCAAAAGGCGGTTACAGCCAGCTCGACAGCCAAGTCCTATTCTGTGTTGTGACACGTCTGGAGCGAAACAAACTGGAATCGCTCATCTCTTCCATCGACTCCACTGCCTTCGTGGTAACGCTCCCAGTACTCGACACACAAGGTGGCGTAGTAAAAAGACGCGCATTTCACTGAGTTCCAATCCTTTGGAGTACGGTTATTGGGCACCGCTTTTACACTTATTCATCGGTTGCCGATCACGAAAATCCCCGTGAACCCAAAAACCATCAAACTTACGAATTTCTTCTTTTGCTTCGACCGCCGTATCGATTGGTCAGATTTGTTATCTTTTGGCCTGCACACCAGTTTCATCCTATCGAACGCGTGGTAAACGAAAAGTGGATAAGCTTTCTGACCAGGCTTTAGTGCTCTTTCCGGATTGCCAGCGAATGAAAAATAACTTTGGATTATCTCACATCGGTGCAGATGGCTCACCAACCATGGTCAATGTCGGCGAAAAGCAAGCAACCTCCAGAATTGCGGTGGCAAAAAGCCGATTAGCGATGGCGGAAGCGACAGCAATAGCGATTAAACATGGTGCTGGGCCCAAAGGGGAAGTGCTCCTTGTGGCAAAGATTGCCGGGATTCAGGCGGCAAAGCAAACTTCGCAGCTAATTCCACTGTGCCATTCGCTTGCTTTGGAAAAGGTTGAGTTGTCTTCTGATTGGGTTTCGGAAAATGAGCTGGAGTGGACAGCGACGGTAAGTGTTTTTGCGAAGACAGGTGTTGAGATGGAAGCAATGGTCGCAGCATCGGTTGCGGCTCTTACGGTTTACGATATGTGCAAAGCAATCGATCAAGAGATGGAAATTACGCACGTTGGGCTGTGGTTAAAAGACGGCGGATCACGGGGATTATTCAAGAGATAGTGTTGGGAAATCCTGATAAAAGGGAATGTATGCAAAGCCAAGTTTTTATTACTAACGAATTGTCTTCGAATAGAAGTTCGCGTGAAGTTGCAACTGAGGGTAGAATCGCGACCGCCGACTGGGGCCGCAGTAGCGACACCTCAAACTTGTTGGCTGGAATTCACGAAAACATCACCCGGTTTATCACGAGCCCAGGCGTTAAAGAACAGACTCCTGCTATGGATTACTCGCAAGAGCTAAATCTTGTCACAGCAACTATACGCGAACCGCTGGCTCGCGTCGAAATGCTGTTGCGAGAACAACTGCGCCACGAGTCCGCCGAAATCCAGTCAATTCTGGACCACGTTGCGGAAATGGGAGGCAAGCGACTACGCCCAGCACTTCTTTTGTTGGCCGCTCAAGCGTGCGGAAAAATCACCGAAGAAGCCATTCGATTGGCCGTTGTCGTTGAACTGGTCCACACCGCAACTTTAGTTCACGACGATATTCTCGATGGAGCGAATTCCCGACGACATCGCGAAACTGTTCACCGAAAGTGGAACCGCCAAATCAGTATCCTCGCCGGTGATTGGTTATTTACGCAGGCATATTTCTTAGCCAATCAGGGCGAATCAACAATCCCTGGCCGGTGGATAGCTCAAGCGGCCAAAGAGGTTTGCGAAGGCGAGATCAGGCAAAATCTGGCAGTAAAAAACTTCGAACTGAAACAGTCAGAGTATTTTGACATTCTGGGAGCCAAGACCGGCAGTCTTTGCGGCGTGAGTTGCAAACTTGGAGCGTGGGCAGCGGGTGCTTCCGAAGTGGTCTGCAATTCCCAATATGAGTATGGGATGAATCTTGGACTTGCATTCCAAATTCACGACGATTGGTTGGATTACTGGGGAACAAAAGAACGACTTGGAAAGCCGGTGGGTGGAGATTATTTGGCTGCTAAGCCAACGCTTCCGATGATTCACGCATTGGGAAGTGCGACGCCAAAAGAGCGTGAGAATCTTCTCGAGTTATGCAATAGCCCGAGCAGTGAAAACTTCGAGCAGTTCAAGACGGATATTAGTCGATTTGGAGCAAGCGACTTCACCAAAGAAATGGCAAAATCCTTCAGCATTCAAGCGATTGGTGGCTTAAGATCAGCATGTCTAAACGGCAAGGCAAATTGGCTTGAACGACTGGCAATCGCAGCCGTCGCTCGTGCAGCTTAGGCCTACGACCCTCTGAACGCGTTGATGCGAAGATTTGACGCCAACGCTGTGTCGCGAATTCTTGACATCTCAGGCTTGCTTGACCGTCCCTTATCGCAACAGTAAATCATAGTTATTTGCTCTAACAGGCCAACTGTTCTTCGGGTGTAATGGCTCCCGCAGAATTTACAAAGGTATATCCCGGCCCTGGTTCAGACACTTTTATTACGCTACCAGACAGATGAAATTGCTCCAGCGTCCATCCGGCACGTTTTGGTTCGCCGCGGTCTAATTGCTGCTGAGCGATATCGAGCATTTGCTGCAACGCATTGATATGGCTTTGGATTTCGCAGAACGCTTGCGTCTTGCCGTGGTTATTGTTGATTGTTCGAGCGTACTTTTGCCCCAAATCGGAACTTGTGAGCTCGCTTCGAAGGGCTCGTATTTTGGGGTCTGCATCGATCCCCACTTGAACTCGAGTTCCCGTGATTCGTAAAACTTGGACCTTCAAATCCATGTCCGGAAAAGTAATTCCTTCGCCTTCGCTTCGTGATAGTACTAACATGCCGGCCTCCCGTGCTGGTTTCCCTCGGGCATTTTGTCCGAGTTCCAAATATCAAATAGTGTTCCGCACATCCGTGTTTCCGTTTCGCCATCCTGGCGACATAGTGAACATACAGGAACATCCACTACTGCGTCAACGCGACTTAGTTGACGTTTGAATACTTACATGGCGAATGGCTGGAAAACGATAAACTCAGGTGCTGAACTAGATGTTGCTGCAAAATGAACAAACGTGCATGCGTTATCCGCTATTCATTTTTGGCCAGCTGCCATTGGTCTTTTCGTCAGCCCCGAATGTTCCGCCTAATTTTAATGCAAACCGTGGGCTATACTTAAAAAATCAGTGAATCTCATAAGTGGCGATCTTTCTCCGAGCGAGCCAACCCGACTAGAACGCTTGCGACTTTTTTCCCAAAGCTTATTCGTCTATGCACCCGCTAGGTTTCCTTCGCGCTTCGGCCGCTTCTCCAGAGGTGACTGTGGCGGACCCTGCAGCCAACGCGGCAAGCATACTCGCATGCGCTGCGACGTTGAGTGACTCCGATTTAATCGTGTTCCCCGAACTTTCGATTTGCGGATACACCTGCGGTGACCTGTTCAGCCAAGCGTTGCTTCTAGAAAAGTCGGTGGACGCACTCGGAAGAATTATCGCGTCGTCGCTTGGCGTTCAGCAGTTGTGGGCCGTTGGATTACCGCTGGTCGTGCAAGGTCGATTACTGAATGTTGCTGCGATGATTGCCAATGGAAAACTTTTGGGATTGGTTCCCAAGCAGTACTTACCAAACTACCTCGAATTTTACGAGCAGCGATGGTTCCATAGCGGCTCCGAATCAGTACCAGATTCAATCATGATCAACGGGCTAGGCGAAGTCCCGATCGGTTGTGACCTCTTGTTTGAATGTGGTGAAGCGAAGATCGGTGTCGAGATCTGTGAAGACCTTTGGATGCCCGTCCCACCCAGCTCACTACAAGCTCTCGCCGGCGCGAATGTACTTCTGAATCTATCGGCAAGCAATGAAACGATTGGCAAGGCTCGCTACCGATCCAACTTAGTCACCAGCCAGTCAGGCCGGTGCATTGCAGCATACATATACAGTAGTAGCGGCCCTTCGGAATCGACTACCGATATCGTTTTCGGAGGTCACTGTATGATTGCCGAAGGCGGAACCATGCTCGTCGAACGAAAATTCGGAGATGGGTCAGGCCCAACAATCACGACCGATATCGACCTGCGTCGAGTTGATCACGATCGTAGAACAACCGGTACCTTTCATGATGGGTTGAAGGTCCTCCCCGAAGGATACTCGCCGCGTCGAATCGGATTCTCCTTACGAAGCGAACGAAGTCCACTTGTGCGTCAATACGCCGGAAGCCCATTCATTCCCAGCGCAGCCGACGAACTCGAGCACCGCTGTCACGAGATTTTTGAAATCCAATGTGCGGGTCTTTCCAAACGAGTCTCGCAAATAGCATCCACAATTCCTTTATCAATTGGTGTTTCCGGCGGTTTGGATTCGACGCTCGCGTTGCTGGCTGCCGTCCGAATGGCAGATGGAATGCTAATCGATCGTAAACGTATTCACGGAATCAGCTTGCCCGGATTCGGCACCTCGCAAGGCACACGCACAAACGCTGCGGACTTAATGCGACTGCTTGAGATACAGAGCGACGAAATTGACATTCGCGAAAATTGTTTACAGAACTTTCGTGACCTCAAGCACTCGCCGTTCGGAATCGACATCGATGGCCACTGCGTCGATTCCTTTCAAACGGTCATCGAACATCTCCCCGACCATCATCGAAGTGACCTGACATTCGAAAACGTACAAGCTCGCGTGAGGACTTTACTGCTCATGAGTCGCGGGTTTGTGCTCGGAACAGGTGATCTTTCCGAAGCGGCTCTGGGTTGGTCGACCTATAATGCTGATCACATGTCGATGTACAACGTCAACTGCAGCATTCCAAAAACGCTTGTTCGCTTCTTGGTGCGATACGTTGCCGAACATTACTTCGAAGGCGAAACGCGACGCGTGCTTCTAGCGATCGTTGATACACCGATCTCGCCCGAGCTGCTCCCACTCTCCAAAGATGGAAAGATAACTCAGTCAACCGAGGCAACCGTGGGAGCCTACGAACTACACGACTTTTTCCTGTATCACTTCATTCGAACGGGTTCCAGTCCCGATCGACTGCTGCTGCTAAGTGAACACGCCAAGTTCTCACGCGATTACTCCGAGTCGGAGATACGTCAGACTCTCAAGCTCTTTCTCAAACGCTTCTTTGCAAATCAATTCAAGCGATCCTGCGTCCCTGACGGTCCCAAAGTCGGAAGCGTGTCACTGTCGCCTCGTGGTGATTGGCGAATGCCCAGCGACGCCAGCGTCAAAGCATGGCTGGATGATTTCGAGAACTAAACTTTGTTTCTAAAGTCGCCTTTGGTTCCGCGAAAGACTCGCTAGCGGTCGCTTCTTTCGCAGACAGAAAGGCGTAAATCATAAATTCACAGCCCTTGAGCGAGAGTCGACAATCGATGTCTTACGCCCCCCATGCTCAAGTTCAAACGGTAAATTTGAACAAATGGTGCAGCTTTTTTCCAAGTCCTTGCGCGAAAACTACAAGACAGCTTCATGTGTAAATGGCATAATAAATGACATAATTAATGACGTCAGATTTTGTTCGACGCATCGATTTTCCGCATCTGCTACCAGACAATCGACCAAGCAAATGTATCTATTCCCCTGCGAATCATTTCAACAACGCCGTGCTGCTATGGTATGTATCCGAGAACAAAAACCATCGATGATTGATTTGCGATCCCTTCCTGTTTTCCTTTTCGTTCTCGGCATCGGCTACGCATCACTTGCTTATTTACCTAACTCCTATGCCGACGAGGTTGAGTTTAATCGAGATATTCGACCGATTCTTTCCGATAATTGCTTTGTTTGCCACGGGCCGGATCAGAACAAACTTGAGGGCGGCTTGCGATTGGATATTCGCGACCAAGCCCTAGCTGAAGCTGACTCGGGCAAGGCTGCGATTGTTGCCGGGTTTCCGAACCAAAGCGAATTGATGGTTCGCATTCAATCGAACGATCCCGACATCGTGATGCCGCCACCTCGGGTCGATAAAAAGCTGACGAAGTCGCAGAAGGAAATGCTCGAAAAGTGGATTGCAAGCGACGCTCCCTATCAAGGTCACTGGGCTTTCATTTCTCCTGTCCTCCCAACGCTACCCGTCGATGCGAAAGCGGTAACTAAGAGTTCAAACCCGATCGATCACATCGTCCGCGCTCGACTCGCCAAGGAGAATATTCGTCCCTCACCGGAAGCCGATCGAGTTACCTTGATTCGCCGCGCGACGCTCGATCTGACGGGGCTCCCGCCAACCCCCAGCGACATCGATAGTTTTCTTAAGGACACGTCGCCGACCGCCTACGAAAAGGTGAT
>JANODQ010000456.1:0-2740 GCA_031412775.1 Pirellulaceae bacterium
CGTTTGCGTCACAGGTCCATTGCCGTTGTTAGCCGTGACCGTAATGGTTGCAGCGCCAAAGGCGTTGGGTTGCAAAGTCAATTGCAGGACACCATTGACAACGCTCGTTTGCACGAGGTTTGGATTCGAGGAACTAGCGATGTATGTTAGTCCCGTTGCTGGCGAACCTAAGTTATCAGGATTCACAAAATGGGTCGGAGCCAAAGTGATATTGATAGGAGCAGCATCTTCGTTGACGTTCTGTCCAGGAATCTGCAGCGCTGATTTGGCTGGATCCGCAACCGGAGTAACCACTAGTGTTAGTGTATTAGTGACACTAAGACCATCTCTGTCAGTCGCTCGAACCACAATAATTGCAGTACCATTCTGATCCGTGACAAGCGGTAGAAGCAATTGGCCGGTAGTCGATACTGACGGTGTCACCATACCCGGGTTGCTATTACTATCGATCGTGTAGGTTAGCACGTCACCGTTTCCAGAATCTGGATCGGTGAAGAAGTTGCTTAACACGATTGGCGTAACCACAGTGTCTTCGGCAACGGTAACTGTTCCGAGCGGAATTAGTTGTTCTGGAACATCGTTGACTTCAACTACCGTTACAGTCACGATTCCAACTGCTGTTGCCGGTGGTGCTCCTGTATCCGTGATTGTGTAGGTAAACGTATCGACGCCGTTAAAGTTAAGCCTAGGCGTGTAGACAACGTTTCCGTTTTGGATTGTGACCGTTCCACCGGCAGCGCTGGAGATACTAGTCGCGTTGTTCGGACCGAGTCCAGTCAATGCTACGGTTTGGCCCGCCTCGTTAGGATCAAGTCCGTCTGAAGCTGCATCGTTGCTGGTGAAGAAACCAAACGGTAACGAAACTGTCGTGTCTTCCGATGGATTCGGATTCCACATATCTGGTCGCGCGACCGGAGGTGTATTTCGATCAGAGACATTAACAAAGAAGCGACCGACAGTAGCGCGTAATGGGTCGCCGTTATCCGTCACTTGGTATGTGAACGAATCCACGCCAATGAAATTCACCGGAGGTAAGTATTCGTAAATGTTTGTCGTCGAATCAAATGTAATTGTCCCACCTGCGACCGATGGCGTGTTAACGTTCAGCGTCATCGTTTGGTTCGACTCATTCGCCGGACCGGGAGTGTTTCCCGCATTCAGATCACTCGCAGATACCTTGAAAGGCTGATTCTTGAATATAGTGGTCGACTTATCTGGTACCACTGGTGGATCGTTCACTGGGGCGACGGTCAGTGTAACTGTTCCGAAGCTCAAGCTACCTAAGACGCCATCAAAGACTTGGTAGGTGAATGAGTCTTCGCCAAAATAATCCGGTTCAGGTGTATAAGTGAATGACCCATCAGCGTTCAGCACAAACGCAGCGGCATGACTAGGGCCAACCACCTCGCGAACCGTAAATCCAACTCGACTTGGATTAGGAAGTACGTCATCTGGATCGGTAACACGAGTAAGTAATCCATCGGATACGCCGACATTTAATACACTATCTTCAGCGATGATGTAATTAGTGTTCGAAGCCGACGGTGGATTACCACCGACGACGGTAATAGCATAATCTTCGACTTCACCGTCCCCTGCGATTCCCGTTGGTAACAAGACAGGTGTGCTGCTGAATCGGAATCTAGCAAAAGCGTTTTGCGGAGCCGTCGGGACAGGCGCGGTTGGAGGCACGGTGATTGCAATCGTTTGCGTTAGCTTGTCCGTTGTGAACTCGAGGAAATTCTGTACTGGTGCTCCCAACCCAAGTAGTGCACGCGAGTTGTTGAAATCGATCTGTTCATTCGGATCATCCCAATCACCATCTCCATTGAAGTCGAACCAAGCACTCAGGAAGCCTGGGCCCGATGCTGTAACAGTAACGTTGGTGGTAATGTTGCGATTAAAGATCGGACTTGCGCCCGTTATCGGTATGGCAGGCGAAGCGAAAGTTACACCATCATTCCCGAGATCTCCATTACCGGATGCGGTGATAATAGCATCGAATTCGCTTGTAACTAGCTTACCTAATCGAACTCCGCTAAGACCCTTAATGATTTCTTGGCTCGATGGAATCAAATCGATCGGGCCTGTAGTGCTGATCGTGGTTTGCGGGACGTCTAGAGATGTTCGGGTTCCCACAAATGTTAATTCGTAACGAACATTAGCACTACCGCTCAGTTGCGGTAACAACCGGACACGCACATTTCCAACCCCGACGGTAGACAAATTCTCAAGAGCAACTTGGACCGCTGATGCTGAAGCGTTTGGAGGCAATGAAATAGTCGTTTGTCCGCTGTGCGTCAGAGTAAACGTTGCAGTCTGTAGAGTTCCCGCGTCCCAACCAACGTATTGAATTTCATTCGTGCCAACAATAACGTGGCGACCACCGTCGCTACTTAAAGCGGTTGGGTAGCGACCTGGAGTCGTCGTAAATGGGTCGGGAGCGTTACCAAAATCGAGCAACGTACCCGGCATCAAAATGGTGAATTGAGTCTCTGAATTTTGACGGGTCGGCTGTAAGTTGTTATCTGCAAGGTCCTGAATACCTCGCAAGAAATAACTGCTGATATTAGTACTAATAGAGGTCGCGTTAGATACAAAGAGTGTTCCACCAGATCTTTCAGATGCTTGCAAAGTCGTGTTCGCAGCGCTATTAATTGCGTTAACAATCGCGACCCGCATATTGGACTGCGTAAAGCTTGAATCTCTAATAAAACGCACTGCCTGAGCCCCGCCAGCA
>JANODQ010000457.1:0-2056 GCA_031412775.1 Pirellulaceae bacterium
ATAGTAATTTAAGATTGAGCACGGGTTGACCAATAAACTATTATGTGCGGTACTGAATCCTTACATCAAAACATATGAAGTTTGTGCTATGGATGTAGTCATTGAACAAAATTAAGATGCTTGGCAACTCGATATAATAAATGAGGATAAATCATTTAAAGTAAATGCATTAACACTATTAGGGCAGGTAGCTATTTTCGTTTGCTCTATGTTTTGAGGGGACGGGATCGTGAACAACAACCTGACGAAGCAGAATTGCTGGATGCGATTCGCGCAGGCGACTTTGCAAAAACCGAAGAGTCGTATCGCCTAATCGATCAAAACATGATTCACATCGTGGTCCCATACGACCGCGAGGCGTCGGCTAAGGTGATTGAAGAGGCTACGGAGACGGCGAATGAACAAGGCGGGATGACGCCCAAGCAGATTCGTCGCTGGCAACGCCTTGCGTCCGCACATGCTGTGAGCGTGTATCGCCCTCGCGATGGCGACGATTTGTTCAACCGATTGCTACCGATCCATTTCGGATACGGGATGAGCGAGAGTTCTGGACCGATCACGTCAGAAATTACCTGGTGGTACCCCGCATCCGCCGATTGTTACGACGCCTTGGTTGGACTGCAGTTGGCTGAGGCTAACTGGATCATGTAATAAAAGCGTGATTCCCGAAAATACACAAGCTGTCGCAAAGCGTTTTCAAGCAATCACTTGCGTTTCCGTAATCTGGTTTCAATCCACGACGACGAGCTTGCGAAAAGACTTTTGAATCTACGCAAATCTTGGAAGCTACCTCGCAATTTTTGCCAGCCACGGTAAGACTGTTGACTACCCCCCACATCTTTGTATTTATTAAAATCTAGGAGTTTGATCTTGATCGCCGTCAATGTGAAAACTCACGTGCTTGAAGTTTGGGGCGATTTCGCCTGCTTCTCGCGTCCCGAACTTGCTGTCGAACGTTACTCGTACCCCTGTCCTACGCCAAGCGCGGCGCGAGGCGTTTTCGACGCGATTTACTTTAAGCCAGAGTTCTACTGGCAAGTCACGCGTATCGACCTTCTCAACCCGCCGTCGTATATCGCGCTTCGTCGTAACGAGGTCAAAGACAAGATTAGCGAGACAATGGTCAAGCGATGGATGAAGGGCGATGCCTCACCCGAGCCGCTACTCGCGGACGCTGATCAGTCGCTGACAGGAAGTGATCAAAAAGGTCGCACTCAGCGGCAGACAATGGCACTGCGTCAACCACGATATCGCTTGCACGCTCAAATCGTGCCGAAACGCAAAGGCAATTCGGCCCAGAACTCGTGCGACAGCCAATTCGTTCGCAGAGCCAAACAGGGCAAATGTTTCCAGCAACCATATCTGGGTTGCAAGGAATTCATCGGTTTCTTTCGATTGATTGAGAATCTCGAAAATGAACCGGCACCGATCAATTACTCGCAAGATCTAGGATTCATGCTTTACGACGTATTTGATTTGACAGCGGACAACCACGCATCGTTTCAGCAGAACCCTACTCAAGTGAAAACATCGGTCTCGATGTTCGCCGCCAAGATTTCCAGTGGCGTTCTCAAGGTGCCTCCTATCGGAAGCCCTGAAGTGCTTCGAGCAAACATCTCGTCAGTGGAGATTGATTAAATATTATGCTTCATGAACTCATCCATTACGCTCGCACCGTCGGCATTGATAGTGAACCTGGCTTTAACTCAAAATGGGTCCGTTGGTTGTTGGTTTTTGACCATGACGGAAAGTTCATTAGCGTTATGGACTTCAAGGAGGGTAAGTCGAAGGGCAGAGAGTTTTCCAAATGTCCTGAGTTCACCTTCAGCGAGATGATCTCAAATCGGCTTCGGCACTTTCTCGTCGATGCTACGGACAAGGTTGTGCTGCTAACTAAAGATCAGCCCAATCTGAAAGAGATTGATGATCACGCCAGCTACGTCAGTTTACTCACCGCCGCTGCTACTGCGATACCAGAACTTGCTCCGATCGCCTGTACTCTCAATGACAACGCTTCACTGGGGGAGATTCATCGTGTACTGAACGAACTAAAGGC
>JANODQ010000458.1:0-3114 GCA_031412775.1 Pirellulaceae bacterium
AAACTGCATGTCGATTATGTGCGAAAACTTCGTAAATGCGACCGCCAATTTCTTTGCCAGCGGCTCGGTCGCCCTCCAGAACAATTCCGTCGCCTTTCATCATCGGATGCATTAGATCGACAGTGAGGCGTTCGCCGCGTAAAGCGACTACCGTACCGATCATGACGCCGCGTTTGGCACTGCTTTGCCCAGGCACCAGTCGCTTGTGATTACAGCCCTCAAGCCACCCCGGTGTAAAGCCACGCGAGAAACTCATTTCCATCTGCCGCTGCTCTTCAGCGGCAATCTCTTGGTGCTGTCCTGCCATTGCATCATCGATTGCACGTCGGTAGCTTCGCACAATGTTGGCAACGTATTCGGGGGTTTTTAGTCGGCCTTCGATCTTCATTGAACAAACGCCCGCTTCAATTAGTTGAGGTATGTGATTGATACCGGCGAGATCTTGCGGCGAAAGAAGATACTGATTGGTACCAAGCTCTTGTTTAATGTTGTCGGAGTAGTGTGTGTAGTTCAAGCGACATGCTTGGGCACACTGGCCACGATTCGCGGAACGCCCTCCAAGCGATTCGCTTGTCAAACATTGGCCGCTGTAAGCCACGCAGAGCGCTCCGTGAACAAAGCACTCCACCGGCATTGTGGTCGCTGAAGTAATTTTCGTGATTTCTGCGATGGATAGTTCACGAGCCAAGACGACGCGTTCAATTCCAAGGGATTCAATCGCTGAGATCGTTTCCGCTGAAACCATCGTCATCTGAGTGCTTGCGTGAATGGAAAGCTCTGGGCACGTTTCACGGATCAAGCGCACTGCACCGATGTCTTGTACGAGAACTGCGTCTACGCCAGCGGCGGCTATCGCACGTATCGTCTCCTCAAACGCGGCAAGCTCGTCGGTGAAGATCAGCGTATTAAGAGTCACATATCCGAGAACACCACGGGCATGGAGAGTCTCTGTCAAGCGAGGGAGTTCTTCAGTTGCAAAATTTGCGGCCCGAGCACGAGCGTTGAAGCCCGATTGCAATCCGAAGTAAACAGCATCTGCACCGTTCTCGATAGCCGCTCGAATACACTCCCAATTTCCCGCCGGGGCTAGCAGCTCGGGCGCCAGCCGTCGATCAGGCAAAGATTTCTCAGTCATCTTTCCATTCCAAACGTATTCAAAAAGATTTGGTCGTAACTTCAAAGATTATACTCTCAAAGCTCCCAATCTCCTAAGTACAAAGCAGACCCATGTGTTTCGCTAGAAACATTTGTTGCACTTGAACAAGGCGTCTCGGGTGAATTACTCACAGCACTGAAATTGAGCCTCAGAAGCTAACGCTAACGGCTCACCGTTCCACTTTTCATGTTCGCGTTAAGCGATTTTAATACAAAGCCTAAACCGATGGATTTTGTTTGTCTCAAAGTCTCAGCAAATCCTTCATTCCATCTGCCACGGCCGTCGGGTTGCCGTAAATTTGTAAACCAAGCGCAGCAAGAGCTGCCAGGCCCAGAGCGATCCAAACGGTACCAGTTGACCGCGGTTCGATTGGAATCGACTTAAGCTTTATAGCAAGAGCGCGTTCTAACTTCATCCAACCGATTACGTCTTGGTTGGATCTTGTCGCAACAATTTGGCTTAGCTCACTATTGCCGGCCTGTTCGATAGTTCCGTCAACACGCATTGCTGGTGCCGCAAATGTCAGCCCCATCCAAGTCGAATCAATCTTCATTTCGTCGAGAGACTCTTTGACATGAATTGCCAATACATCGGGGGCTAGCCCAAAGACGACCATTCTTGGACGGGAATTCAAGATGACAAACAAAACGATGCAAAAGTAGAGCAGTGTCATAAGGAACCATACGGCTGGTCCCAAGAGGTTGAACGCAGCAACAGGAAAGAACAGTTGGCTAGGACCAACCAATACAAGCCCCAACATGGCCAGCCCAAGCAACGCCATGTCTCGGCCCCCAGACACCAAAAAGGGATGTTTGCTCCGATGCAGCATCCCAATCATGAGGCAATAAACAGCCAGCGGTAACGCAACAATGATCAATGCAAATAAGTTCATGCGATGTTTCGATTTTGATATTCAGATTCCAGACGATAAGCCTCTTTTTCGAAAGGATTATCCCAGTAAGGTTCATTACTATTCCACCACAACCAAACTCCACAAATCAGATAGGCAGGTACAAAAAACGGCCCCCATCGTTCATATTGTCTCACATGTACAAGTTCGTGAGGATGGGTCGAGATAAACGCTAATCGATCGCAAGCCCATATGGTATGTCCTAGAGTCATGGCTCTCGCACCACCTGCAATCGGCATTCGCCTAAGAACCAGGGCAACTCCACGGCCATAGCAGCCAACGGTACCGTGGTAGAAGATGAATTTGACCGAGAGCGGGCTACAAATTATTGCAATCAAGAGCCCCAATAAGGTCCAAGGGCTCGCCCAGAGGATTTGCAATGACTTCAGTAAAACTCGATTCAACATCGCATTATCCCGCTGATGCGACCATCTGCAGATCCAATTTTCTCACTCAATCACCCAGAACGCTTTCGAGAGAATCAAATTTAATTGTATTGAGTCGTGATATAAACGTACACGGATCCTGAATGTTAGTGTCGGTTTCGTGGGCGATGCGGTCGTCGGGGTAAATAATCATCAAACGCAAAGTCATTATGGATTGTATCAACCCCCCAAGTATCTAACGTACCGTGAACCTCCCCAAGATTGGCGGGCAGCGGATCACCTTATGTCATGACAATCATGATAAAAGAATTGACCATACAAGAACGTCGAACATTTAATAATGGATGACTTGTCAAATAAACCATTGGATAAAATGATGAATACAACCATTAAGGTGCCTAAAACGAGGCCGGGTTCATTACACTGATAAAAGTAATCGACAACCAGTATGTAGCGGAGTTGGCCGACAGATTTTGGCTCAGGATAAACAACTTTTTAACGGAGTTTTATTTTATGCGTTTCACGGCAATTGATTTTGAAACCGCCTCTCATGAGCCTAACAGTGCTTGTCAACTCTGTGTGGTTGTGGTTGAGGATGGCCAGATCGCATTCGAAAAATCTTGGCTTATTCGGCCCAGTCAAATGTATTTCTCCGAACGTTG
>JANODQ010000459.1:0-9963 GCA_031412775.1 Pirellulaceae bacterium
TGAAACAATCGGACGAATCAGCAGCGACACAAACGTGCGAGCGGGCGTGATAGTCGATGGGGTAAATGGTAACTCCAAGAGCGACTCTGGCGGATTCAAGGCCGCCGCGAAAAGCTTGGCGAATACCGACTTAGGAACCGCACGTTTATCGCCTGCGATGGGTAAACCACCTTCGGCGACGTGGAATGTTCCTTGAGTTGTTCGCTTATCCGCCGAGGGGTTGTGAAGGACACCGTTGGCTAAACGATAGGAGCTTACCAATTCATTTTGGAAAACGTCTTGCCCATCGGGAAGACTGAGTTGCCTTGCGAGGCCATGACTGCCAAGGACTAACGTGGGGGTTGGAAGTTGCAACGGTGCGTCGAGTGTTTCATCAGCAAAATAGTCGGCTAGAAACGCTTCGATACGTTGATCGATGGGGGCTTTCAATTGAGCAAGCAGCCGATTTTTTTCCTCGAGTGTTTCTAGCAATCCATTCGGAAGCTCTGCTTGTTCTTTCGCATGGTCGTCCAAAACAAGATCGGACGCTGCCATTTGCAGGTAAAGATATTGACGAAGTTGCGCCGCCGATTCGGGACTTCGATCGGCCTTTCGAGACCAAGAAAGCTTCCGTTCCTCGAAATCAATTAGCCAACCGGTATCAATGGACTCATTTGAATTATGTTTCGCGGAGTATGTTGACATAGGGTTCGAAGATTCTTTGATGGGCATTGAGTATCCACACTGTGAGAAACGCAAAAAACGACGTTTACGGTTATATCGAGAGGATACCAGATTATAGCCGTGATGGGTGTCGTATGCTGCGTGCAGACTTGCGTTAGCACGGCTACTTCACGCTGCAATCCGAATACTTGATGTGACGTCTGTTTCGAGGGCACCGCGCGAATATTAAAGGCACTATCATTCTCGGTTGCGTCGAATCGTTTTCGTAACCATTGAATTTTCGTACCAGTTGAAAAGGTGCACATATTCGGATTGATTTCGCGGAAAATACCAACGAGAACTGCTTATGGCTAAGTCACGGCGTTTAAGAGGGTATTAACTCTTGATCTCGAACCTATAGTAATGCAGTTGCATATGCAAAACTCGCGTTCCGTGCCTTTTGTCAGCACGTTTCCCAACGATAAGGCCAATCGATGTTGAAGTACGCATTTTGCAACACGGCGATATACTTCATCGATACCTCATGAATAAATCAGTAGATTGATTTTTCCATTCGCGTCAGCAAGTCGCTCCATTGTTTCCTTGAGAATCTCGTGACGGATACAAATTTTGCATCTTGATTCGATGGTATCTGTGCGAGGATTTCGCGGGCCTGTGCAATGACTCGAATTCCTTCTTCATTTCGACCAAGTTTTTTTAAACATTCAGCAGCCTGCGTTAGTGCTTCCAATGATTCTGGTTCGCCGAGGAATCGATTTGCAACGCTGCGATATAGAGGCAAAGCGTTTTCGTAATCCTGAAGCTGAAAGGTTAAGTCGGCTTCTGCGAAATAGCTATTCCGCAGCAGACTTCGCAACGAAGAACTCGGTATTAATCCGATCTCGATGTCATTCATACCAATCCGAATTTGCTCGAAAGTTGAACGAGCGTTTTTTACAAGATTGCGGTACTGCGATAGTCTTTGTCGTTGCGTTTCTGTTGATGTTGGACGCCCATCTTTGAGCAAGTACTCGGGATATTGAGCGGCCATTTGATAGGCCTTACCGATTCTGTAGAGTGTTTCAAAGCGTCTTTTGTCGTCGGGGTAACGCTGCAACCATTCGCCGAGCCGATCAATACTTTTGGTGAAGAGCGTGTTTGCTTGTTCAAGAGTCTCGCGAATGCTTTCTTCCGCGTCCGGACCAGACTTCTGCTTAAGTAATTCCGCGGAAGAGAATTCCAACTCACCTTGTTGATAATAGTTTCGACCGAGTTCAAAGAGCGATTCCTTCCAAATAGCACTTTGCGGAGTTAGCGAACTGTCGTAAAGATTTTGTTCCAGGTAGTCCTGAGACTTCTGGAACTCAGATCGTTCAACGAGCATTCGTGCTGCATTCAGCCGAGCCTGATACGAGAGTGGATGTGCGCCGTGCTCTCGAATGCATTTCTCCAACTCGACTAGCGAGCCATCTGGTTTGTTAAGTGCAAATAGGTTCTCTGCCTTTATCAAGTATGCTCGCGGACGCTGTTCGACCTCCTCGAAAGGGAGCGTGTTGTCGATTACCAAGTTGCACTGTTTAAGATCTCCTGCGGCTTGGTAGTTTTTGATCGCTTGCCAAATCAAATCAAAGTACTCTGGTGAACGCATCTGAATAAGAGCCAGTTCTTCGTAGCTCTTCGCGGACTCGTAAAACAGCTTTTGCCAGAATCGCTTTCCTTCATCGGGAGTCGATGCCGTACTTAATGATAATGAGTCGGATCGCACTACGTCTTGGAGGCTAGTTCGAATATCCACCACGTCGGATTCCGCTTCCGCAGGCTTTCCTTTGAGCGAGTTCGCCCATCTGCCGTAGCCCACCGACAAGAGTCTCAAGCGATCCTGGCGTTCACAAAACGGTGGCATTTTCACCGCGTACTCGACCACCTGCGGGTAGGCTCGACCAACAAGCATCTCTTGTCCAATCTCGTTAACTCCACTTCGAAGCACGGAAACGGGTTGCCAAGCATTGTTGTACCATTCTAGTTTCCCAAACTGCTCGAATAACTGACGCATTGTGCTATTAACTTCATCGTACCGTTGAAGCTTGTTGAGAGCTTTCATTTCAGCGATGGAACCTGCAAGCCCCTCGACCGTATGTGGGGAGCTTTGCCTAAGTACGTTTAGCCCGCTGATTGATTCTTCCCATTTACCGAGTCGCTGCAGGACGATTCCGGCATAGTACTGATTTCGTCGTTCCGAGACAGGGTCCAGCGTCAGGTCCTTCGCGACAGACCTCATTTGCTGATAAACCTCCTTCAGCATTGTTTCCCGCACCGGATCTACGGACTCATTCCCAACCATCGAAAGGTTCAAGAACTTTGCCAACGCTTGCTGAGCCATCGCGTTGGGGTAATGGACAGATTCTTTAGTAAAAGCATCGGCCATTTCGATCGCTTTGTCGTATTCGCCGAAAGCAATCTTGGCCACAATTCGTTTCAGTCTCGCTCGATCTCGTTCCTCGGGGGTCAGACCAATTAATCCATCCCAATAATCAAGTCGATCTGTGACAACCTCGGGTGAGACATCTTCGGTTGCCAAATCAATGTCGATCAAAAGCGACAGTGCATCGGCTCGTCCAGCCGGCCACTGAGTCGCCGCAATCTCCAATGGCTCAATCGCCTCCGGCCAGCGAAAAAGCTGGTAGAGCACTTTTCCGAGTAAAAAATTCCCCAATCCATCGAAACCGCGAGGGAATCCGATTTTTTGAGATTCCTGCAAATGCTTGTACGCGTCTTCGGCCAGGGCAATCGCTCGCTCGCGAACCGCCGATTTTTCGGAATCATCCAGGGCGACCGCCCCAACAATCAATTCCCATTTGGCTTCTGCCGACTTGGATTTCAGGTTCTTAAGTTCGATACTTAAAGCCAACCGACGCACCTCGGGAGTTAGCTCCCGCTTTAGCTTCTGAAGGCCGACGGCGAGCTCACGTTCGAAGTCAGGCGTTTTTCCGCCTAAAAAGAACGCGAGAATAGCGGCTCCTCCCCCCAGCGCCAGAATTGTCCCACCGATCGCAAGATAAACCGGCATCACGCCACCCGTTTTGGGAGCCGAAGTCTCTGCGTTTACTTTATCTTTCGCTGCAGACATGGTTTATGTTTAAGTCGTTGCTGGAAAAAAGTGCACCGTAACAAGACGCGCAAGCGAGTGACCTCCCAACTGGATTCACTAAGCTTGCGCTCCGTGGTAGATACGCCAATTATTGGTAGGTGCCTTAATTCTCAGTGGCACTGCGAGAATCGACAGAACGCTCACAAAAATGTGTTGCGGACGGATTCCAATTTGTTAGGTTTCGGAATCTGGGAAAACTGGGTTGCATTGGTTTGACGACTTTTCACAGAATTTTAAAAAAGGACTCCCGATGTTTCCGATCGATCGCTATAAATAGGATTCCGTAAAAAGTCCTAGGAGAATTGAAGAGTGGCTGTTCGTATCAGAATGAAGCGTCTTGGACGCAAAAATCGTCCGTTTTACCGAGTTTGTGTTGTCGATGGACGTCGTCCAAGAGACGGCCGAGTCCTTGAAGAACTCGGACATTACGACCCAATGTGTAAGGAAACCGACGCGCGAGCCATCTTGCACGGCGAGCGAATCGACTACTGGATCGGTGTCGGGGCTCAGCCAAGCGAAGCTTGCGGCGTCTTGATCAAGAAGTACGGTTCGAACGGAACTCACTTGTCCGAGCAAGCTGCAGCGTTGCAAAAGATCGGTCGCGGACCGAAGCCAACGCGAACGGCGAAGACTCCTGTCGCTGTCGAACCTGCAACAGAACAAGCTCCTGCTTAGTTCCCTTTTGTAAAACTGACATCCATTTGCCCTCTGATACGCACGAGGGCGGTTACGGGACTTTCGTGTCTTTTACATAAGCTTGAGTGGGTGAATTTTTCTTTAGTTTTTTGTGCTTGCTAGCCGTCTGCTCGGTTTTTCGGTCATTCCTGCTTAATTTGTTTTCGTGCGTCGGACTGATGAAGTTTCAGAATCTGCGACGTTGCCTCCCGAGGGAAGTTTTGCTAGTTGAGATTCGACATCATCACTTTGTTTCCCGAGATCTTCTCGGGATATCTCACGCAAAGTCTGCTTAACAAGGCAATCAAAGCTTCTCTTGTCGAAATCTTCGTCCACGATCTTCGAAAATGGTCAACTGACATTAAGAACTACAAAATTGACGATCGCCCATTCGGTGGTGGTCCGGGTATGCTGATTTGCGTCGAACCGGTCGTTAAATGTGTCGAAGAAGTCCAGAAAATGAGTCAGTTTGAGGGCAAAGTCGTGCTTTTGACCCCACAAGGGCAACGCCTGGATCAGCCTCTGGTCGAGCAACTCTCTGGCCAATCTAGGTATCTCGTGCTGTGCGGACGATACGAAGGATTTGATCAACGAGTCATCGATATTCTGAATCCTATGGAATTGAGCATCGGCGATTACGTCCTCAACGGCGGCGAAGTCGCGGCAATGGTGCTAGTCGATGCGACCATTCGAATGATACCAGGAGTCCTGGGTGACGAACAAAGCAGCGTCGACGATTCATTTTCTCGCGGAAATCGCATTTTGGAGTTCCCGCAGTACACCCGTCCACGCGAATTCCGGGGGTTGGCTGTACCGGAAGTTTTGCTTAACGGGAATCACGAAGCAATCGCCGCGTGGCGAGCATCCGAAAGTCTTCGAAGAACCGCCGAGCGACGTTCAGACCTGCTACCACCAGAGCAATCGCCGTAGCTTACTCTCCGACGGTCCCTCGATCACGCGACCGCTGGAATGACAAAACCTGAGCCGATGGCGCTAGCCACGGGTTTCGACTCTGCCACAATTTACCACGCGACACCCGAGGCTAGCGCCTACGGCTCAGGATGATTGCGATTTTCATCACCACCGCCCGACCGCTCACCGATCGCGGTTGCTTGGACTGGCGTTGATTTGGTACAGTGTAAAAGTCGGTGGCCTCTATGAGTCACGCGAATGAGTATCACGGAGGATCAACCAACCATGGCGAACGCAACACGAAAGTTGCAACAACCCAATCGACAAAGACAGCGTGCGGCCGAAGTCGTGCTCTGTGAGGCAAACGCTTTGAAGACATTGGCTGCCGATTTGCAGGTTGATGGTTACCATCCGTTTTCTGGTGCCGTGCAAGCCGTTCTTTCCATGCGAGGGCGATTGATTGTTTTGGGAATTGGAAAGGCTGGATGGGTTGGTCAAAAAATTGCCGCCACATTTGCTTCGACCGGAACCTCTGCTCATTTCGTTCATCCGTCCGAGGCGGTTCATGGTGACCTGGGGCGTATTCACACAGATGATGTTGTGCTTATTCTCTCCAACAGTGGAACATCGCATGAGATCGTAAGGATACTTGATCACCTCAAAAGCCATTGCGCTGCGATCATTGCGATCACCTCTAATGTGTCGAGTCCGTTAGCCATGGCCGCTGACTTTGTTCTCACATTACCAAAACATCCGGAAGCTTGCACCAATGGCTTGGCTCCGACTACGAGTACGACTTGCATGATGGCCTTGGGAGATTCACTGGCCATTGTAGTGAGCGATGAGCGGGGTTTCGCTTCGGCTGACTTTGCAAAGTATCATCCAGGTGGATCGCTTGGGAATCAACTGAAGACAGTGAACGAACTCATGCGTCCCATTCACGAATGCCGAGTGGCCGAGATGACTAGTTCGATTCGTGAAGTGCTAGTTGGCGTTGCAAGACCGGGACGTCGTAGTGGCGCGGTGATGTTGGTGGACGACGCAGGAAAGCTGCAAGGCATTTTCACCGACAGTGATTTGGCCAAACTCCTTGAACGTAGATTAGATCAAACACTTGATGAGCCGATTTCGCAGATGATGATTCGTAAGTTTTCGGCGGTCCAAAGTAATGCCATGGCGACGGATGCGTTGACGATTCTCGCACAAAAAAAGATCAGCGAACTACCTGTCGTGGACTCCAAAGACAAACCCATTGGAATGGTAGACATTACCGATTTGATTGGCTTCGTGGACTCTAAAGAGCTTGCCTCTCAAGAAGAATCGAATTGCTCTTTCGAGAATTTTTCGCCCGCGACACTTCGAATATTTTGCTAACAACAAGCTCCTAACTTCAAACTCTCCAAACTTGCATGTCCAATCGAGATACCGAAGCCGCGCGTCCGATCAAATTGATTCTTTCTGATGTCGATGGTGTTATGACCGATGGAAGAATTATCCTAGATAATGCTGGGATTGAATCCAAGGAGTTTCACGTGCGCGATGGCATGGGAATCAAACTTTGGCAACAAGCTGGCTTTTCGTTTGGTGTCTTAACCAGTCGAAACTCGCAGATCGTGAAACTACGGGCAAAAGAACTAGGAATAGCAATCGTTAGGCAAGGCTTCGAAGAGAAGCTTCCTGCAGCACGTGAGATCTTTGCATCTCTGGGACTTAACCCGTCAGAAGTTTGTTACATCGGCGATGATCTTCCCGACCTACCGGTAATTCTGGAAGTCGGTCTTTCAGTAGCGGTAAGTGACGCCGCTGCGGAAGTGAAATCGGCTGCAAAATGGAACTTGAGTACTCCCGGCGGGCACGGAGCACTTCGCGAGTTGATCGAACGACTTCTCAAGGCAAAAGGCCTTTGGGAAGACTTTATCCCTCGTTGAGTTGCTTGTTTTCCAAATTTGAAGTGCTCCGGCTCGGCGGAGCTTTGGGCGCGAAGAAGTGGCGAGAAAGATGACACTGGGTTTACAGACTTTGCCTGAGATAGAAAACCGTCAAATAAATCCAAAAGCGGTGACAAGTTGCGCACTCCAAATCTGAACTTATCCTCAACTCGTGTGGCGAGCAGTCACGATCCGGGCATGTCCTTGGAGATCTTTGATGGTCGGTTGAATAGTCCAGCCCGGATGTTGTTCGAAAACTTCCGCTAGCTGTTTCGCGAGCATCGGCGATGTCTCGATGATCATGTAGCCACCCGCTGCAATTCGATCATTCGCTTGTGCGATCAATCGCTGGCTGATCTCAAGTCCGGTTGCTCCTGACAAGAGAGCGCCTTTCGGTTCAAACTCGCGAACACCTTTACTGAGTTGCTCATACTCGCTTTGGCTAATGTAGGGCGGGTTGCTGACAATCAAATCAAACTTGGCAACAGATTTATCGGCAGGAATCGCAGTTAGCAGGTCGCCTGAGAAAAATTGAATGCGGTCCGACATTGAATGTTGAGTTGCGTTATGCGTGGCGACCGCGAGGGCTGCTTCACTGAGGTCACTTGCGAATACTTGTGCGTTGGGAATGTGCTTGGCAATCGCTACTGCAATACAACCACTGCCAGTGCAAATGTCTGCGATCATCAATGGTCTTGCCGTCGATCCCGATGCAAACGCGGGGGTCTTTGCAAGTGCCTTCGCAGCATCGATCGCAGCCACGACAAGATGTTCGGTTTCGGGTCTTGGAATTAAGCAGTCTGGGTTCACACGAAAGTCGAGTGAATAAAACTCTTTATGCCCAACCAAGTAGGCAACGGGCGTACCCTCGGCACGACGAACTACCATCTCACGAAAAGCGGCCTTTACCGATTCGTCCGGCTCTTGATCAAATGCTGTGTACAGTTCAATCCGTTGGCATTGTCGAGCATGGGCTAGCAAGACTTCGGCGTCCAGTCTTGCCGATTCAGAGCCTTTCTTTCGAAGGTAATCTGTCGTCCAGGTTAACAACCTTCCGACCGTCCATGTTTCGGTTTGCGTCATCTTTCAAGCTTCCACGAGTAACTTATGCATCGTCCATTCCACCGCGTAACTGGTTGCGTTCGTATTCTAACAGAGCTTCGGTGACAGGTTTAAAATCACCCGCAATTATCTGGTCCAGCTTGTGAAGAGTTAAACCGATTCGATGATCGGTTAGCCGGTTTTGTGGGAAATTATAAGTACGAATACGTTCGCTGCGGTCGCCAGAGCCGGTTAGTGTTTGCCGCTCGTCGGATCTTTTCTTGGCTTCTTGTTCACGTTTGAGATCGTATAGCCGACTCTTGAGAACTCGGATAGCGCGAGCCAAGTTCTTGTGTTGGCTTTTTTCATCTTGGCACTGGACCACGACACCTGTTTCGAAGTGAGTCAACCGAATCGCTGACTCGGTCTTGTTAACGTGTTGACCTCCTGGGCCAGACGCGCAGAACTTATCAACGCGATAGTCTTCGGTCTTCAAGTCAATTTCAACGTCTTCCGGTTCCGCCATCACGGCGACCGTTGCGGCTGATGTGTGGACACGACCAGCGGTTTCCGTTTCGGGAACTCGTTGAACGCGATGCCCGCCACTTTCAAATTGCAACTCGCGAAAAACCGATTCACCTTCGAATGCAAGAACGATTTCTTTGAAGCCGCCTCGTTCGCTTACGCTGCTGTCCATGACTTCAATCTTCCAGCGTTTTTGATCAGCGTGATGGAGGTACATCTGATAGAGATCGCGCGCGAACAGCGCCGCTTCTTCGCCGCCAGTACCCGCTCGGATTTCCATGACGCAACGCGTTCGATTGGAATCCTCGCCACCGATCGTAAAGTCGAGTAGCTCTCGCCAAAGCTCTTCGCGGCTTGCAAGTAGCTTGTCAAGTTCCTCGCGAGCCATCGCTTGCTCTTCGGGATCTTCGCTCGCTGCCATGGGAGTGAGGTCGCGAATGTCTTCAGACATTTTTTTGTAGTTGCGATACTTGTTCGCCATCTTGAGCAGACCGCCATGCTCGCGCATCACGTTCGCAATCTTACCCGAATCGCTCAGCACATCCGGGTCGGACATCTGCAGTTCGAGTCCCTCGAATTTTGTCAGTAACTCATCTAGTTTTGCACGAACGTTCATAGACACCCAGCGAAATTAACAGCGAAGAATTGTAGAAGTGGCAAACGAAAAACCGCCGCAAAACTACGCATCGAAGCGACTGTTTTGCGGCGGATAATTTGTGTTTAAGTTGTAGCCAGCTATTTCTTCTTAGCAGGTGCTTTTTTGCCGCCGAGCGATGCGTAGGTTCCGGCCGCGAACTTGTTCTGGAACTTCTCAATTCGTCCCGCGGTGTCGACGTACTTCAACTTTCCTGTAAAGAATGGATGACATGCATTGCAAATGTCTACCTTCAGTTCCTTACGGATACTCCGTGTTTGGAAGGTGTTTCCACATCCGCAAGTGACGGTGGTTTCAACGTAATTAGGGTGGATGCCTGATTTCATGATACAAATACTTTGGTGTTATCCAACGCCGCGAATCTCGTGGTTTTTGACGTTGATTTATTGAGTTCCTGGGCGGCCGTTGCGACGCAATCAATAAGGAATGCCGGTTTC
>JANODQ010000460.1:0-12161 GCA_031412775.1 Pirellulaceae bacterium
AAAACATGCTGCCAGGGACGTGTTGCGTTTTTATTGCGAACCGGGACTGGCTTGCCTGCGAAGATTGCTCGGAAAATGTCAGGAACGATTCGATCTTTTGCCCAGTCGCCGCCCCCGATGACGTTACCGGCTCGAGCTGAAGCGATGCGCTGTTTTGATAAGTCTTGGAAGTATGATCGGCGATACGCGGAAGTTACGAGCTCTGCACATCCTTTTGATGCACTGTACGGGTCGTAGCCACCCATCGCGTCCTCTTCACGATACGAATGGAGCCACTCGCGATTTTCATAGCACTTATCGGTAGTCACAATCACGCAGGAGCACGGCAAGTCGAGTGTCCGAATTGATTCGAGCACGTTGACTGTCCCGAGAACATTGATTTGAAAGGTATCGACCGGTATTTCGAACGAAAGTCGAACCAAGGGTTGAGCTGCGAGGTGCAGAATAATCTCCGGTTGAGCTCGGTCGATTGCTGAACGTAGCTTCGCTAGATCGCGAATGTCTCCGCGGGTATCAGACGCGATTTGGTTCGACAGGTCGAGCGAGTCATACAGCGTTTCATGTTCTTGCGGATCTAATGCATAGCCATGCACCTCGGCTCCTAACTTAAGTAGCCACTGGCAAAGCCAGCTCCCTTTGAAACCGGTATGGCCGGTTACAAAGACACGGCGATTGTTGTAGACATTAGCAAACAAGGGTAATGATCGCTCTTAATTATCCTCGGGTATCGACTAGCATTTTAGTTCCAGGACTTCCATGGGGCTTTCCCTGACGCCCAAAGACTCTCCAGTTCGGTTTTGTCTCTGAGAGTATCCATCGGGCGCCAAAAACCGCGATGGCGATAAGCGTTTAGTTGTCCATCCTTGGCAAGGTTATCGAGTGGCGATCTCTCCCAGGTAGTTTTGTCGCCTTCGCGAATGTAATCAATAACTTTGGGTTCAAGAACGAAGAAGCCGCCGTTAATCCAAGCACCGTCACCTTCAGGTTTTTCCTGAAATGCAATAACGCTGTCCGAATCTTTGGGATCAAAACCAAGAGCCCCATAACGTCCTGGTGGTTGAACTGCGGTAAGCGTTGCAAGTTTTCCTTGGCTGTGATGAAAATCCATTAACGCCTTTAAGTCGATGTCAGCGACACCGTCTCCGTACGTAAAACAGAATGACTGATCATTAAGGTAGGGCTTTACTCTTGCGAGACGCCCACCGGTCATGGTCTCGTCTCCTGTATCAACAACTGTGACTCGCCAAGGTTCTGCATTTCGTGTGTGAACTTCCATACTATTGCGGTTCATGTCGAACGTCACGTCCGACATGTGCAAAAAGTAGTTAGCGAAATACTCCTTAATCACGTAGCCTTTGTAGCCAGCGCAAATAATGAAATCATTAATCCCCTGCGAGGAATAAATTTTCAATATGTGCCACAGAATCGGGCGTCCGCCTATTTCGATCATTGGCTTTGGTTTTAGGTGCGTCTCTTCCGAGATACGCGTTCCTAATCCACCGGCCAGAATAACAGCTTGTGTTGATTGAGTTAGGAGAGGCATTTTCTGGTTCTATGGACAGGAGGGTAGTCGCTGAGCGTTTCAACAACCATCAGAGTTTTATGATTTGAGAATTCACAAACCATTATCGGAATGACTTCAAAAGCCGATTTCATTGTCGGTTTAGCCGAGTTTTTTTGGTCTATTAGATTCCCACGGTCACGGAGGGCCGGTTGCGAATCTGCCAAGCTGCTACTCCTTAGCAACACTAACAATGTGACCGTGATTTTTAAGTAGTGCATGCTTGCGGGCGTGATCGAGATCGCTGGCAACCATTTCAGCACACATTTCTTCTACCGTGATTTCGCATTCCCAACCGAGCTTTGTTTTGGCTTTCGTCGCATCTCCTAGCAACGTTTCCACTTCGGCTGGTCGAAAGTAACGCGGATCGACTCGTACGACAACGTCACCGACTGAAACACTGGGTGCTTTTTCTGAGTCCAGCACGGACGTGACGCGAGCAAACTCGTCGACTCCTTCGCCGTCGAATTCCAGTTCCATTCCAGCTTCTATCGCTGACATTTGAACGAATTCGCGAACACTGATCTGCTTGCCCGATGCAATTACGTAGTCTTCTGCGGTCTCTTGTTGCAACATTAGCCATTGCATCCGGACGTAATCCTTAGCGTGTCCCCAGTCTCGCAGTGAATCCATGTTGCCCAAATACAAGCATTCCTCAAGCCCCTGCGCGATGTTCGCAAGACCACGCGTGATCTTACGCGTCACGAACGTTTCGCCTCGACGCGGGGACTCGTGATTAAACAGAATGCCATTGCAAGCGTACATGCCGTAGGACTCACGATAGTTTACCGTGATCCAGTATGCGTAAAGCTTTGCTGCTGCATACGGTGATCGTGGATAGAAAGGAGTCGTCTCGCGCTGAGGAACTTCTTGGACGAGTCCAAACAGCTCGGAAGTTGATGCTTGGTAAAAGCGAGTTTTGTTCTCGAGTCCGAGAAGCCTGATTGCTTCAAGAAGTCTTAACGCGCCAAGACCGTCCACATCTGCGGTATATTCGGGTGACTCGAACGAGACGGCAACGTGAGATTGGGCACCAAGGTTGTATATTTCGTCTGGTTGAACTTCTTGGACAATTCGCGTTAGATTGGAACCGTCCGATAGATCGCCATAATGAAGCCGGAATCGAGCGTTGGGCACACTGGGAGCTTGATAAATATGGTCAATTCGCTCGGTGTTAAATGAGGAAGCACGGCGTTTAATTCCGTGAACCTCGTACCCTTTTTCCAACAATAGTTCCGCTAGATAGGAACCGTCTTGCCCTGTAATACCGGTAATAAGTGCTGATTTAGTCATCGAATTATGTTGAGTAGATCTTTAGAAATTTGCGGAACGACGATATGCGTCTCATTGGAAAGTTTAGTTGGAGTCGAGGAGCAATCAATGGCATAGCCCTTACAAGTTTCCCGAAGCAAGTCCGCCGAAATTGAAACTTAAACGGCTCTTAAAACGCCTGCCGATTGGCGGTTGAGAAAATCACTATAAGTAGTTTTTAAGCCATCCTCGAGGACGATTGTCGGAAGCCAGCCCGTTTCCTTCAAAAGTGTTGTGTCGGTCAACTTGCGAGGGGTTCCGTCGGGTTTTGTTGGATCGGTTAAGATTCGTCCTTCATATTCTACGGTCTTGGCCACCATCTGCGCGAGCTCCAAAATGGAAACGTCGATGCTTGTTCCAACGTTCACCCAATCTGGCGGATTGTCGATACGCATGAGATGCACGATGGCTTTTGCTAGATCATCTACGTGAAGGAATTCGCGTCTGGGAGTTCCTGTTCCCCATATTGTTACACTGGGCAGATTGTTTATTTTGGCTTCATGAAATCGTCGAAGCAAGGCCGGCAACACGTGACTGTGCTCAGGATGGTAATTATCACCAGGACCATAGAGATTGGTTGGCATGGCCGAATGGAACATCGCTCCGTATTGTTGTCGGTAATACTGACAAAGTTTCAGACCAACAATCTTTGCAAGAGCATATGCTTCGTTTGTGAGTTCGAGTGCAGAGGTTAGCAACGAGTCTTCCTGGATCGGTTGTGGAGCCATTCGAGGATAGATGCAAGTGCTACCGAGAAACAAGAACCGCTTTACCTTGGATTCGTATGCGGCTTGGATCGAAGCGATGGCCATCTTTGCGTTATCGCTGAGAAACTCGACTGGATAGCTATTGTTCGCAACAATGCCTCCAACTTTTGCGGCGGCAAAGATGACGGCGTCAGGCTTTTCCTCACGAAAAAAAGCTGCCGCGGCGTACTCATCGGTCAGGTCAAGCTCGTTTCGAGACCTTGTCAATATTTCGACATTGGGCGATGACTTGAGTAGCCTACAGACTGCTGCGCCGACCATTCCATTATGGCCAGCAACAAAGACTCGTTTAAAAGAAAAAGCGTTAGCGTTCATACTGAAGTTTTATCTTGACGGATAGACCCTGGGGTGATGAAAAGGGTATCTTTCCTAAGCCGTAGGCACTAGTCTCGGGTGCTATCGGGCAAATTGTGGCAAAGTCGAAACCCGTGGCTAGCGCTATCGGCTCAGCTTTCACCAGGCCAGATTGAACCACTACGACAACCGTGTCAATCAATTACGTCAACTTGGCAATCATCCAGCGCAACGCTGGCTCCTTGCCCCATGTAACGGACATGAATTAAAAGTCGAATCTCATTTTCACGACGAATGACGGTGCCCTCGAACCCTTTGAATGCTCCATTACGAACGCGAACCTTCTGACCGGCTTCAACTCTGCGCTCAGGTGCTAGCGGGGCATTGGTTGCGATGAGATCGCGAATCTGCTTTAGGTCAGCTACGAACGCTTGAGGCTCAGGAACGCTCATCCACCGACTGACTATGCCGGTGCATACCGCGGTGTAGCGTGCGAGTTCTTCGCCACAAACAAAAACGTAGTTTGGAAACAACGGTTCGACGCTGGTTCTCAATCGACCATTGGGCGCTCTATATCTTCTGCCAATAGTCGGTCCGAAAAAGGGGATCTCCTTGGAGACTAGCTCTCGCATCAGCTTTTTCTCGTGCCGAGCCAGCGTGTACATGGCCCACCAAGGTAACGCGTTCGCTTCGGCTGTTTCGAAGAGATTCGCAGGGAATACATCAATCTCTTGTTTAAGAAGCGGCATAAGTACGAATATTACTAAGGTATTGGAAAGGTTCGATGTGAAAGTGTAAGCAAGGTTCCACGGTCGGACAAATCCGCACTCCGTGCCTGTGGGTGACATCTATCCCTGCTTAAATCATTGTATCAAGATCATGTTTTCCTCCCCCCAGCGTCGCGTGAATTCTCTGGCCAAAAATTTGCCCTTAGCGAAAGGATCACGACCAGACCTCTAGGAGTCTCAGCGTCGTGTCCAATAGCTTACTACGAACATAGATGCATCTTCGCGCATTTTATCGAACCAATTCTATTTTATTCTTAAGTACCAATGATTGTAAGGGTTTTAGGATCCACGATTTCGCCTGCAGACACCCTGCAACCGTTACAATCGTAAGGGACGAAAGAAAGGTTATTCCGCGTAAAATAGGAAGAAACCGTGAACGAGTCGGCTACCGAATTGTTCGAGTTTGTTTCTGGGGCTTGTCGGTGGCCAAGCAAGACAGTCAGCCAAGTTCCTGAGCGGACTAAATATGAACAAGCGTCTCCATACCTGTCGCACCCGCGTCCGAGATTTAAGTATTTCTCGGTCTAAACGCGACGATCGAAACTCAGTCCCCTTAAGGTTGGTAAAGACTCCGCAAATGCCGAACAGTTCTCTGAAGACAAGCTTTAATTGAAATTCCGCGGTCCGTTTTGACACGAATGAGCGGTCTCTTCAGGCGTTTAAAGTAACGTGGCGAAAATTGGATGAGGAACAGGTTAGAAAATTATTACGCTCTCTGTTCGATTTTGCGAAATCGCCTCTTGGGAGAGACATGGTTACGAGTCGTGAAATTCTCGTTTAGATCTACGAGTTTTTTGGAAAACCGAGATCGATACGACTTGTCGCGGGATCTGGCCATCGCGAAGTTACGACTTTTGTTTTGGTATAGAACTGAATCCCGTCCGGGCCGTACATGTGCAAGTCGCCGAACAGGCTCGCCTTCCAGCCTCCGAAGCTGTAATACGAGACTGGTACTGGGATTGGGACGTTGATGCCGACCATTCCTACGTTCACGTCAAACTGAAATTGCCTGGCGACACCGCCATCACGAGTGAATATTGCCGTGCCATTTCCGTATGGATGATCATTAATAAGCTTCAACCCTTCGTCGTAAGTCTTTACTCGCACCATACCGAGAACAGGTCCGAAAATCTCGTCATCGTAAACTTTCATTCCGGGCTTCATATCGTCAATCAAGGACGTTCCAAGAAAGTAGCCACTGCTTGACTGGCAGATGGGCTCGCTTCGACCATCGACGAGAACGCGTGCACCTTCGTCGTTTGCACCGGCAATGTAGGATGTAACGCGGTCTCGGTGTTCTCTTGAGATCAACGGTCCCATTTCATTTCCTTCTTCAAGACCAGGACCTACCTTAATTTTAGGCATTCGCAGGCGGATTGCTTCGATGAGCGGATCAGCAATGTCGCCAACTGCGACAATGACGCTAATGGCCATGCATCGCTCGCCAGCAGAACCAAACGCAGCCGAAATCGCCGCGTCAGCAGCCATCCCCACGTCAGCATCCGGAAGAACCAGCATGTGATTCTTCGCGCCTCCAAGAGCTTGGACTCGTTTGCCGTTCTTCGTGCCTGTTTCGTAGATGTACTTGGCGATCGGAGTCGATCCGACGAAGCTAATTGCGCGTATGTCGGGATGTTCAAGTAATCGATCGACAGCGACTCGGTCTCCCTGAACGACATTGAAAACGCCTGGAGGCAATCCAGCCTCGGACCAAAGTTCCGCGATCAAGATACTTACCGAGGGATCTTTTTCGCTGGGCTTCAGAATGAAGGTGTTTCCGCAAGCGATCGCGTTTGCGAACATCCACATTGGGACCATGCCGGGAAAATTAAACGGGGTGATTCCAGCGACAGGTCCTATCGGTTGCCGGATCTGGTAGACATCGATTCCGCGACTTACTTGCTCGCTAAAGCCACCCTTTAGTAATTGAGCAACCCCGCAAGCGAACTCGATATTCTCAAGCCCTCGTGCAACTTCACCCATCGCATCAGCAACAGTCTTGCCATGCTCACCGCTAATTGTTTTCGCAATTACTAGTTGGTTTTTGTGAACTAGCTCGCGCATCTTGAATAAGATCTCTGTGCGTCTAGCGATAGGGGTTGACCTCCATTGAACGAAGGCTGCCTTCGAAGAAGCGACAACGGCATCCACTTCAGATACATTCGCGAAGTCGACTGTTGCTTGCTGAACACCGTAAGCGGGATCCCAAACCATCCCTGAGTAACCGCTCGTCCCTGAAGTTGACTTCCCATCTATCCAGTGTGAAATCTTGCGAAGTGAGTTCTGCGCTGCGGTAGTCGACATGGATAAATGCATCTTTTAAACAACTTTGTAAATCGATTTCCCAAATCTTAACAATATTGCGTTTGCTCATGGGCCATGAAACGCAAGTTTTGTTCTAAGCCAGTTCAGATAGCCTAAGATCAATCACCAAATCGCCGGATGAGTGTGGCCGAGAAGTTTCTCAAAGAGGGAGCTTGCCCTGGGCGATTTCCTCTTCCCACTGCTCCATCAATGGCCAGTCTGTGGCACACGTACCGAAATCCGAGAGGTGGAGATAGCCTTTCAGTCGATCGATCGATTTATTGATCATCACTGCATCTTTTCGGAAGTAAGGACCATGGCTTGGAAGGAGCCACTCCACGTCACTATCGCGAATTCGCTCGAGAGATTGAATAAAGTGCACGATATTACTTCCATGGTGAGCGTCGATCGCACCAACGCCGCCGTCGCGATAAATGTTGTCACCACTGAAAAGAAGATTGCCGAGTCGGAAGGCGAGTTGGCTGTCTGCGTGACCCGGAGTTGACCATACTGCCAATTTCAGCCCGCCGATTTCCACAATGTCGCCGTCATTGACCAAGTGCTCGCAAGTTACTGGTGGCATTTCTTCAGAAATACCTTGTGCGACAATCTCGGCAAACGTTTGCAGCCGATCACCTTTCTCCAAAAGCTCGGCCGCTTTTGGATGCGCGGTGACCGTCGTTTTCAGCATCTGTTTGACTGCTGCTAAACCTTGACCATGATCTACGTCGGCATGAGTAGCGATCAGCGTTTTACATTTAGAAAGTGGGAAATCCAGCTCGCGGATCAGGTCTACTAATTCCTCGACATGATCTTGATATCCGACGTCAATCAGAACCCACTCGTCCAAATCATGAACCAAGTAGACGTTACACCCGATAAGATGTCCTGCTTGAATGTTCAGTTCGATTACGTTTGGAAAAATTAGTTTTCGTGCGAGCATATTTTCAAATTGAAATCGGAACGAGAAGAGAACGATTCCATAGGAACTCATTCATTCATGACGGCAGAGCAATTCTTTCGTCAGGTACTGAAGAATTGTAGCTTAAAGGGAATACCGCGAGAATGCGAACCGTTTAGATCATGGACCGCGTGAAACGCTGTAACCTACGCCTGGGGGGCAGTTGCAACGATTGCCGCGTGAGCTTGGGTAAATTGTCCATAACCACTTTGCGACTTAAAGCGGCATTGTTACGCGTTTACCGCTCTTTGCGGCCTTGTAGATCGCCAAGATCAATTCGACGCTGCGTCGACCTTCAGTCCCCTCCACCATTGATGGCTCGCCAGATGCAACCGCTTTCAAGAAATCTTTGAACAATTCACGATGTGCGGCGTGTCCAATTGCTGAAGGATCTGCGGCCCCACCTCCGGTTTTCGTGTTGTTTTGCATTGCCTCAATCAATTTCTTATCGCGAGCAGTTTCTTTTGCAAATGTCCACCGAATCAGGCTTTCCTCTTCTAACGTAGCCATCCCGGTTGTGCCTGCGATTTCAATCTTCTTAAGTGAGCCCGGGAAAGCGGCAGTCGTCGCTTCAATTACTCCGAGCGCTCCGTTAGCAAATCGAATTGTCGCCGTTGCAACATCTTCGACTTCGATTCTTTCATGAGCGAGCGTTGCAACTGTCGCGGAAACTTCGGCTACGTCACCCATGAGCCATAAAAGTAGGTCGACACTATGAATCGCTTGATTCATCAAAGCGCCACCACCATCCAGCTTCCAAGTCCCTCGCCAAGCACCGCTATCATAGTACTGCTGCGTTCGAAACCATTTCACGTAGGCGTCACCCAAAGTGATTCGTCCAAAGCGGCCTTGATCCACAGCCTGTTTCAGCAATCGCGAAGACTCGTGGAATCGCGAGGGAAATATGGTTCCGACTCGAACCCCAGCTTTCGCACAAGCATTGAGCAACGTGTCGCATCTTTTTAGCGTCACCTCCAACGGCTTTTCGACCAGGATGTGCTTACCTGCCTTTGCTGCAAGCACGCCTGGCTCTAAGTGAGCTCCGCTGGGAGTGCAGATCGTGACAACATGAATGTCATCGCGAGCGAGCATCGCTTCGAGATCATCGTATGCAGTGCAACTAAACTCGTTTGCAAACGAGGAAGCCTTGTCAAGCGTTCGATTGTAGCAAGCGACGAGTTTCGCTCCACGGATCTCTGCGATTGCTCGAGCGTGAAACTTGGCAATCATACCGCAACCAATTATTCCAAAGCCTGTTGTCATGTTGTATTTCAATCCAGAGTTGCAATAAGCGTTTTACATTTACTAAAGACATCGCCAGCTTCATATGGCGATGCTAAATTAAAATTCCACCGACAGAGCTTAGACTAATGACGGATCAGTTCCAAGCGTGCCATGCAATTGCTCTAAATACTCAGGCCTTGCTGAAAGATCTCTTTGTTCATTCGCTTCTCGTAAGCGGTCAGCAAGTTTCAGTCTCGCAATCACGGACGAATGCGATGACTGCTTGCAGTAATTTTCCAAATACGAAAGGTGGCGGGACCATAGTTTTATGTCGACCTGTTGCTTGGCCTTTAGACGTTCATGGTACCAATCACTCTCAATGAGATTTTCGCGAGTGAACATCGCACGAACATCTGGTTCTGCTATCGATTTCCCGTTCCAAGAGCCTTCTACCATCACCTTAAGAATGACCTGCAGTGGTGGACAGGCAATTTCGTAGCTTCCATCCTCCAGATAAACTTGAGCGACTTTTTTATGAGCCTCCGCGATGTTTAGAATCCCGTCTGTGTAGGAATCTAAGTCCTGAGTTTCTGGGCAGAGTATCCGATCGTCGAAGACCTTGCTTGGGTTGTCGAATACTCGGCCAAAATATCGTCGGACAAATCGGCTTGTAATCCGATAACCTAATCGGCTGGCGGGTATATGGACTCCGTTGTGTTCAAAGTCATCGATTTTTTGAAGCAGTCCTTCGCGAATCAAAAATTTGGGTTCTCGTTCTTCGGGTCGCAGCCGACACCAAATTTCTGGAACGAACATACTGATGTCGTGACCTACTTCGATATGCGGACCGATGTGCCCGGCGGCTGTACTGAATCCGCCGAGCCCAGTTAGTATCATGCTTACGATTGTTGCGTTCAAATCGTAGCAAAGATTCAACGCGTTGAACGGGCCTTTAGTGAGAGCGCCTTCGCTCCCTGCACCGGTTGTTGATGGGCTCTTACCTGTCAGTGAGCAGACATAATCCATCAAGAGCTCGGGAAGCTCTTGATAATGAATTGGATTGAAAACGGCGAGCGAACGGATACCAGCTTTCATATCGGGCGGGTTGTTACGTCGTCCGGAAAGGATCGCATCGACGGGCGTTGGAACGCTTTGCCCGGCTGGAGTTCCTCGAAAGAGTTGGATTCCGCGGTAGGCCACATATCGATCGAATGGATTTAGCAAGTCCGGTCGATCTTGAAGGTATCGCGGGTTTTTCGTTGGGGAACCGTTCACAAGTCGTGGGTGTGCCGATGAGACAACGAAGCCACTGTCCTGCTCTCCGAAAGCGGTCAGTCTCTTTTGCATCGTATCGGTGTATTGCTCGAAGTCGATCACGTTTGCGATGTCTTCTCTGATCGTATTTACAGTCAAAGGTTCATAATTGCAAAAGAAGTTTCCAACGTCTGCCATGTCCTTTTCGGTCTGCTTGTCCAAGCCACGATGAACCGCGTCGTCAGGTCGTTGAAAGAGTCGGTACTCGCAGTTGGCCACAAACTTGTAGCTACGGTCGTCGACCTTTCGAGTGAGCGTCGGGAGCATTCGTCCGGGTACAACAATACTTGCTGTGATGTCATCTTCGAGCTGAATTTTCGCGGCGGCCGCGAAGTCTTGTCGAAGCTTATACATCCGCCATCGTCCTAGTTGATCTAAGCCGACTCGTAAGTACATCCCTACCAGCTTTCGTTTACCGAATTTGAGTTCGTGACCGTTATCACCGTTGACAACATCAACACCAAAGTTTTCTCGCCAATTGCCATTCCATTCGGGTTTGCAGAATCGCTTGATAATGAAAGCCATTGCGTAGAGATGCGTCGGAAGACTGCCTAGCCAATCGTTGTACTCATTCGTGTATTCTCGCGACGGAGTAAACAGCTTGATCACGCTACCAAGCGTACGAGAGGAATCGAGAACTTTACGACTGTCGCGCTGGCCGTAGTCTGGTTTTTCAGTCGAGGTCTCAAGCCAACGTGCTGAATAATCTTTGTCAAAAATCTCTTGAAGCAAGTCGAAGTCGCGGTCGATGTCCGAAACAAAGATGGGACCACCTTGCATGTAGTCTCGAAGTGATTTACTGATCTCGCTTTTTCCTCCTCCGCTCACCGTGCATGGTTTGTGACAAACCGTTCCTTCGCCTCCGGTCCCGATGAGCCGCCACGAAGGAGCGCAAGGATGCTTTTCCATTTGCACTTTGTATCCACTGGGAGCCATATAGGTTTTCCCACGCTCCAGAGGCAGCGATTGCTCAACGCCGTTGAATGTCCATCGAATCGTTCGATCAAAGAGCGACGCAAAAGCATTTTCATGAACATAAATCAGATTTGGATACGTCCGGTCAACTCCATAACCTTCCGGTCGAATGTCGATAAAACTTTGGTATTCGTTAGCGACGTCCTGGAAGGAGCGTCCGTTGTATCGGCGTGAGTTCCACTGAAACTCTTCTCCCAGGTTATGCGACACGAAGGCGAGCGTCCCACCAGCGTGCTCTTCTTCTACGTTACCAAGTAGATTGGCCGCGTAGCTAATCTGTGTCTTTACCTCTTTTTTACAATAGCCGAAATAGTTATCTGCAATCAAAGTAACAATAACGCCACTAGAGTTTCGGCATGTGATCTTAAACGCGATTCCATCGTTGTACTTTTCATCCTCGGTCTTCCAACACATCGAATCACGGCGTTGTCGCGGTGTTGCATCTTCATATCGAGGCAGTCCTAGTTCGCGTTTGGTGAGTTGGATCAAATGAGGCGCTAGAATCACGCATCCTGTATGCCCAGTCCAATGCATGCAGTCCAACGCGGCATCGTTCTCAGGAACCAAAGGGTCACCCGCATTGCCAAAAATCGACTCGACGAAATCGAGATTGCTTACCAACCCTCCAGGCGCAAAGAAGCGAATTTCCATCGTTTTGTATT
>JANODQ010000461.1:0-4448 GCA_031412775.1 Pirellulaceae bacterium
GAAAACGAATTTACGAAAACGCCGCCACCTAGGATTAGAAGTTAATGCCTCGACGGAGCGATGGCAATAGTTTCGTGGACCTGTTCAGTAAAATGCGACCAGTAATTCACGCTATTGGTCAGCGATTCGTACGTCCCTTTGCTCGTCTGCTTTCACCTTCGAAAACAGCATCGCAAAACTATGCTCCCATGTTGACTGACACGGGCGTATGTAATTGCATCGCGACTGCAATGAAGCCGACGTGAGTCTATCTCATTACAAATCTTGTAAAAGCCGATTTCTCGCTCTTAATTCTTCCGAGTCTTGTGAATTCGAGCCTCACATCGATCAAGTTCGCTCCAAACACAAAGGCCTCGCACTAAACAAATCGGCGGCTGACGGATAAACTACACTAACAAATCGTATGGTTAAACTATGCGGCGGTTTTCCGTGACCCCATATTCCTCAACTCATTGAATGACCTATGTCAACAAACCTTGCTACTGTTCAAGCGGACTTTCCATTTGCTCCATATCGTTCTTTGAGCAACAGCGAACTGCAAGAACGTATTGCGAAAGTCAAACGCGAGATGGGATCAAAGCTGTTGATTCTTGGGCATCATTACCAGCAAGACGAAGTCATCGCTCATGCAGATATCACTGGCGACTCGTACCAACTAAGCAAGCTTGCGGCCGATAGCCCTGACTGCCGAGCAATCGTTTTTTGTGGCGTCCACTTCATGGCCGAAACTGCCGATATACTCGCCAATCGTCCTGAAAAACTTGCCAGTCGAAATGGCGAGCGAGTCTCAGTCATTCTTCCTGACTTATCCGCCGGTTGCAGCATGGCGGATATGGCTGCCATCCGACAAGTCGAAGCCGGATGGGAGGCTTTAGGCGAAGTCATTGATACTCAAGATCTAACGCCCGTGACCTACATCAACTCGGCGGCTTCGCTCAAAGCATTTTGCGGTAGGCATGAAGGTATCGTTTGTACTAGCAGCAACGCGAAAGCCGTTCTCGAGTGGGCCTTTGCTCGACGAAAGCGAGTCTTCTTTTTTCCTGATCAACATCTCGGGCGAAACACATCGTTGAAGATGGGAATCACTAACGAACAGATGCCTGTTTGGAATCCTCATGCCGAAGATCTCGGAGGAAGTTCTGAAGAGGCTATCGTGAATAGCCGAGTCCTCCTATGGCAAGGGCATTGCAGCGTGCACCAAATGTTTACCGCAGCTCACGTCCATCAGTATCGTGAGAAAATCGCTGGTATCAAAATACTCGTCCACCCAGAGTGTCCCCAGGAAGTGAACGATATTGCGGATATCTCTGGTTCGACAAGCAAGATCATCGAAACAGTTCGTAGAGCTCCAGCGGGCACCAAATGGGCGATTGGAACCGAATTGCATTTGGTAAATCGGCTCAAGGCGGAACACCCCGAACAAGAGATTCACTTCCTTTCGCCGATCATGTGCATGTGTGCAACCATGTATCGAATCGACTTGGCTCATCTTTGCTGGAGCCTTGAGAATCTTCAAGCAGGTCACGTTGTCAATCAAATCCATGTCAAACAAGACATTGCTGATTGGTCACTGATCGCGTTGCAGAGAATGCTGGACGTAAGCAAGTAGGCTGGTAACTCCGCAGATCAGCATGCACTTCAAGTCTAGGTTTCAAGTCTGCGGAGAGACTTGGCAACGTACGGAATCACCGATAAAACTTCAGCGCACGATCTTGTTATGCGATCAAACTTGTTATGCGATCAAATCGTGGATGACTTTCGCGTGCTCGACACCAGTTAGTCTTTGATCGAGCCCCTGTGCCTTGTAAGTGAACCTTTGATGGTCAATTCCTAGCAAGTGGAGCGTCGTCGCGTGGAAGTCACGAATGTGAACTGGATCCTTCACGATGTTGTAGGAGAAATCGTCGGTCTCACCGTGGATCGCACCTGCTTTAGAACCACCGCCAGCCATCCACATTGTAAAGCATCTCGGATGGTGATCGCGTCCGTAGTTTTCCTTTGAGAGCCCACCCTGTGAATAGATTGTTCGACCGAACTCGCCGCCCCAAACAATCAAAGTGGAATCCAAAAGCCCGCGAGTTTTCAGATCGGTGATCAATCCGTAAGTCGCTTGATCAATATCCTTGCACTGCGACGGTAACCGTTTGGCGACGTTACCATGATGATCCCAATTGTTCAGGTAGACTTGAACGAATCGGACATCACGTTCCACCATACGACGTGCCATGAGTACCGAGTTTGCAAAGGTTCCAGGATTCTTTGCTTCATCGCCGTAAAGTTCAAAAGTGCTATTCGGTTCGTCGGCGATATTAGTAAGCTCTGGAACACTTGACTGCATCCGGAAAGCAAGTTCGTACTGCTGGATACGAGTATGTGTTTCGGGATCGCCTACGGCTCGGAAGTTCATTTCATTGAGAGCTTTTAGTCCATCGAGTGTCCTTCGACGAACGTCGGAAGTAACTCCTGGTGGGTTGTTGATGTAGAGGATCGCATCGCCTGCGCTTCGGAAGCTTACCCCCGCATGCTCGCCTGGGAGTTGCCCGGAGGACCACAACCGAGCGGAAATCGCTTGAATTTGTTCGGTATTCGTGGGTTGGGCGACAAGCACGACAAACGTTGGAAGGTTATCGTTCATCGAACCTAAACCATAAGACAACCATGCGCCCATACATGGCCTTCCGGTCACCATATTGCCGGTTTGCATGTATGTGATTGCAGGCTCGTGATTGATCGCCTCAGTATTCATGCTTCGGATAAAGCAAAGGTCGTCTGCAATCTTGCTAGTCCAGGGCAGCAGTTCGCTGATCCACATGCCCGACTGACCATATTGTTTGAACTTGTACATCGAAGGTGCGATTGGAAACCGAGCCTGACCGCTAGTCATACCGGTTAATCGTTGTCCGTTGCGAATAGTCTCCGGTAGGTCTTTGTCGTACCACTCATTCATCTGTGGCTTGTAGTCAAAGAGGTCCATCTGCGAAGGACCACCGACCATATGTAAATAGATGACTCGTTTTGCTTTTGGTGGAAAGTGTGGCAAACCTAATTTGTTGGTAGTGAAGGAACCGGGAGCAGTCGCGTCGCCAGGGGTCGCTTCGCCAGCCATCAAATTTGGGATGCCCAGTGATGCAAGTGCTGCCATGCCCAGAGCGTTACCGCCGTTACGAAAGAATTGACGACGCGTTTCCGCTCGAACATATTCTTCTACCAGTGGATGAACACCCGTGTTGTTAATTGGTTGAGCGAAACGTGAGAGGGCCATAGTCTATCCAGGTTTTCACAGATTGTTTCTAAAACACTCAGACAAGTCTCTCCGAGACTTGCGATCATCAACTAAGCACCAAAGTTTCTTCAAAACTAAGCGTGCATCGCGCAATACTATACTATCACTGCGTTACTTACAAAGCACTTCATCGAGATTCAGCAACTGATTGCACAGCATTGTCCATGCGGCATGTTCGGCGGCGGGGATAGTCTTTTCACGAGGCATATTCCCGACCGCTAGCAGAGCGTCCGCATCCGAAGGCGATGCAGCGTAATGCTTTCGTAGGTCCGCAAGCGACGCCAAGATTACTGCTTGTTCTTCTCCGATCCATGAACGACCGAGTAAAAGCATGCCGAGGGCCTGGATCTTCTGTGCATCGTCTTGTTCTTTGTCACCGTCTTTGACCAGCAGTATGCGTTGAGCCATTGCTCTCGCGGCCTCGACAAGCTGCGGATCATTGAGTGTCACGAGGGCTTGAAGAGGCGTATTTGTGCGTTCGCGTCGAACTGTGCATTGCTCTCGTGAGGGTGCATTAAAAATCTCCATCGATGCCGGTGGAGCAGACCTTTTCCAGAAAGTGTACATGCTTCGGCGATAAAGTTTCTCGCCAGCATCTTCTTTATAGATGCGGGTATCGCTATTGGGCATAGCAACAGCTTCCCAGACACCGATCGGTTGATAAGGACGTACGCTCGGGCCTCCAATCTCTTTCACCAAAAGGCCGCCTGCGGCTAGCCCGTAATCGCGAACCATTTCGGCATCCATACGAAAGCGTGGGCCTCTTGAGTAAAGCCGGTTTGTTGGATCGGCGACCTTTTTCTGGTCCGTCATCACGGCACTTTGTCGGTATGTCGCACTGGTTACCATCGTTCGGAAGAGATCCTTGACGTCCCAATGCTTCTCAACAAAATGAATCGCCAAGAAGTCGAGCAACTGTGGATGGGTGGGTGTTTCGCCAGTGACACCAAAGTCACCACTTGAACCCACAAGCCCTAGCCCAAAGAGTTCCTGCCAAAAGCGATTCACGGTAACTCGCGCGGTCAACGGGTGCTTAGGATTGACGAGCCACTTGGCAAGGCCAAGTCGATTCTTTGGAAGCTCTGGCTCCATTTGCGGTAGCACAGCCGGCGTTTGTGCACCAACCTCTACACCTCGTTTGTCGTAGTCGCCACGAAGAAGCACA
>JANODQ010000462.1:0-13912 GCA_031412775.1 Pirellulaceae bacterium
CGGTTGCTGTCGAATGGTTGGAAATAAGATCAGTTCTCCAATCTTCATGGACAGCTCAAAGTGTTCTCGCTCAAAGCCAAACGAACCAGCCATTCCACAGCAACCCGAGGGAATCAGATGCACCTTATAATTCTTTGGAAGCGAAAGGATTCGCCGTGTTGGCGTCATCGATGAAAGAGCTTTTTGATGGCAATGTCCATGCAGCTTTACCAATAAGGATCTGTCGGTAAATTGCGATGAATCGATGATCTTCTTATCGATTTCATTAGCCAAGAACTCGTCGATTAAGAATGTTCGCTTGGCTAGCTCGACAGCATCTCGCTGGCTAGCCGCTCTAGTTAACGTCGTGTACTCATCGCGAAAGGTAAGGATAGCTGACGGCTCGATACCGATGAGTGTCTCATGCGGTGCGAGGGCGTCCGTATAAAGAGCGACATTTTTCTCGGCTAGTTCTTTCGCCTTTGAAAGTAACCCCTTGGAAAGGTAGGCCCGTCCACTTTGGTGATTGGCAATGACTCGAACTCTGAAGCCTAGTCTATCTAGCAATTTGACTGCGCTGATTCCGATTTCTGCATCGTTGTACTCTGTGAATTCGTCTACGAAGAGGCAGACCGCTCCGCTTTGGCCATGTCCGATTGCTTTATACGACTTAAACCAAACCGTAAAAGGAGTTTTAGACAGGGTTGGCAGCGTTCGTTCCGCCGCAAAGCCTGCCATGAGTTTTATGATCCGAGATGTAAGCCGATTTTGTAGCAGCAAGTTGGAAAGGGCTGGGAAGCGACTTGCGATTGACATTGTTCGCGCAAATTCACCGATAAGCCTTGCACGAATCGGCGTGCCTTTCTGCTTGTAGTAATGATGCTGCCATTCGGCTTTTAGCTTTCCAACATCTACGTTTGATGGGCATTCAGACTTACACCCTTTGCAAGAAAGGCAGAGATCCATCACATCTTTGATTTCTTGACTCGCTAGCGGTAATTTCCTTTTAGACTTGGTAAGCATTTCTCGCAGTATATTGGCTCTTGCCCTCGTCGTATCTTTTTCATTTCGGGTGACCATGTAGCTTGGACACATTGTGCCGCCAGATAGGGCCGTTTTGCGACAGTCACCCGAGCCACTGCATTGTTCGGTTGCTCTGACGAATCCTTGGGTCTCCGTAAAGTCAAACATGGTCTCGATCTCTGGCGTCAATTGCCCCACCGAAAAGCGGAGGCTCGAATCCATTGGCTCTGCATCGACGATTTTTCCTGGATTAAGTCGGTTTTGAGGATCCCAGATCCACTTGACATCCTTACACAATTGGTAGTTATTTTCGCCAATAACGATGGGGATGAATTCGGCGCGCAGGCGCCCGTCGCCATGTTCGCCAGATAAAGAACCGCGATATCGTTTGACTAGCTGCGCGATCTCCTCGGCGACCAATCGAAACATCCGCTGACCATTCTCGGTCTTGAGATTAAGAATCGGACGAAGGTGAAGCTCTCCCGAACCTGCATGGGCGTAATGGACGCTCTTGAGTCCATGCCGCGAGAGGATCTCACCGAATTCACGAATGTATTCCGGGAGTACGTGTACATCGACAGCGGTGTCTTCAATCACGGCTATAGGTTTAGTATCTCCGGGGACGTTGGACATCAATCCTAATCCGGCTTTTCTAAGGCTCCAAACCTTTGACATTTCGTCACCCTGCAGCACCGGGTAAGCATAACCAAGTCCTTCGCTTCGCAGCTCTTCAATTAATGACGTGGCGACTCGCTGCAATTCGTAAGGGCTGTCATTGGTTAGCTCAACAACGAGCAGAGCCTCAGGACTTCCCTGGACGAAAGTACGGTACGGAGCATACATTGTGTTCCGCAACGTCGCATCCAGAATAAATCGGTCGATAAGTTCACTCGCCGACGGTGAATACTTGAGCGCGACCAAGTTGGCTCTTAATGATTCATCGATCGATTTACAGTGGATACAAATCACTAGCTTGTTAATCGGAGGAAGCTTCGTAAGCTGAAGTTTCGCAGCAGTAACGATTGCTAAAGTCCCCTCGGAACCAGCAATAAGCGAGCAGAGGTTGAGTTTGTTGTCGCTCTTGCTAAACGGGCTTTGATGCAGAAGCATGTCGAGGGCATAGCCGGTGTTTCGACGCGGAATCGTCGCAGAAGGATAACCGTCGCGAATCGATTTTTGATTTTGCTGATTGCTTAGAAGCCGATTCAACTGCTGGTAAATCTGCCCATGCCGATCTGCGACTGGTGAAGGTCGATCAACAATTTCTCGAAGCGATGGTTCATCTATGGGACCGAACCAAGCTTGTGTGCCATCAGATAGGACCGCGCGGACTTCTAAGAGGTGCTCACGGGTACTTCCGTACCTAATTGAATTTGAACCACAAGAATTATTTCCGATCATGCCGCCAATCATGGCTCGATTTGACGTGGATGTCTCGGGTGCAAAGAAAACGCCACGAGGTGCTAGGATGCGATTCAAGTCATCCCTGACTATCCCTGGCTGCACCCAAACCCAAGCACTATCGGGATCTATTTCAAGAATGTCCTGAAAATGATGAGACATGTCGATCACGATTCCATTACCGACGACTTGACCGGCAAGTGACGTCCCCGCCGTGCGTGGGATAAGACCGACATTTAGTTTGTCCGCAAGTTGGACAATCTTGACAATGTCTGAATCATTTCGCGGGATCGTGACCGCTAAAGGCAATTCGCGGTAGACCGAAGCGTCTGTAGCATAAAGTCGCCTAGTCCCTTCGTCCCAAGATATGGTTCCTTGGAGCGATTCTTGCAGCGACAAGAACATCGCAACGGTTGTAGGCGGGATGTCGATCGAATCTGTATGACTCATCAATCCTAACTGCATCGAGGAACGGCTAGAAGTCAAAGTTTACTCCTTGAGCGAGCGGTAACTCACGGGAGTAGTTGATGGTGTTGGTGGTGCGTCGCATGTAAGCCTTCCAGCTATCGCTTCCGCTTTCTCGTCCACCGCCGGTTTCTTTCTCGCCTCCGAACGCACCGCCGATCTCCGCGCCACTGGTTCCTATGTTTACATTAGCAATACCGCAGTCACTGCCTGTAGAAGCAAGAAAGCTTTCGGCCTCACGAACATCCGAGGTGAATATCGCGCTACTAAGACCTTGAGACACTCCGTTCTGGATCGCCATGGCTTCGTCGAGAGAATCATATGCCATGCAGTAAAGAATGGGAGCAAACGTTTCATGTTGCAAGACTTCAGCACTCGCTGAAATGGCGATGACAGCAGGTTTGACATAGTAACCACCTTGAGGAACGCCATCGATTATCCGATCACCACCGACAACGATCCCACCCTGCGCGATAGCCGTCTGGATTGCCAGTTGCATCGCATCGTAGCTTTGTTTATCTATCAACGGGCCAATTAAGATGCCTTTCTCGCGAGGGTCACCGACTGGAAGCGTTTGGCTGATCGAGCAGAGTTTTTTAAGAAGCCCGTCGAACAGTGACCGGTGTACGATTAGACGGCGCAGCGTCGTACATCGTTGGCCACAAGTTCCAAATGCGGAGAAGATGATCGCGCGGATAGCCAATTCAATTTCTGCTGTCGGCGTGACAATCATTGCGTTATTGCCGCCAAGTTCGAGAAGGGACCGCCCTAACCGCGCACCCACTACTTGCGCGACCCGTTTTCCCATGCGAACGCTGCCCGTCGCGCTTACCAATGGCACGCGGGAATTCGCGGTCAACGCTTCTCCGACATTACCATCTCCCAGTACAACACATGACAAGTCTTTCGGAACGTTTAAATCAGCACTTTCGGCGACGACGGATTGCAGAATTTGTTGGCAAGCGATCGCGCAAAGTGACGTCTTTTCGCTTGGCTTCCAAACGACCGAGTCGCCACAGACAAAGGCAATCGCCGCGTTCCACGCCCAAACGGCCACGGGGAAGTTAAAGGCGCTGATAACACCTACAACGCCGATTGGATGCCACTGCTCCATCATTCGATGCAGAGGTCGTTCGCTCGCGATGGTCAATCCATAAAGTTGACGGGAAAGCCCGACAGCAAAATCGCAGATGTCGATCATCTCTTGCACTTCACCCATAGCCTCACTGGAGATCTTTCCTGCCTCCATTGTCACGATCTGAGCCAAATCAATTTTGTGCTTGCGAAGTTGATTGCCAAACCTTCGAACAAATTCGCCACGTGCGGGTGCAGGTACTAACCGCCATGCTTCGAACGCCTTATGTGCCTTTTCAATCGCACGGTCAACGTCATCACTATTGGCTGCGGAAATCGTCGCGAGCACCTGGCCGTCAATGCAGCTTTTGCATAAGAAGTTTTGGCCATCGGTCTGCACGGCTTGGCCGCCGATGTATAGCCCTTTGGGATTCGATAAATCAAGCATCTTGGTTCCTATTGTGACGGTTCAATTCCACTGGACGAATCGTAGCAAACGCCGAATCGATTTTTTAGAAAAATGGCCATCGGGACGTCTTCTTGTTTGACGAATCCCTGCGTTGGCAATTGCCCGTTGACATGCAGATCCAGCATCGCACAGAAACTTGCTGCAGTCGTTAGTTGAATAGCGCTAAAGGATCGGCCACGGAACTCTTTGGCATAAACTTTTCGGGCATCGGTCATTTCGGTTAACCAGCCATTTTTCATTCCCTTTACCGTACAAAAAATCAACACTACATCCTGAGGAGTCATCGGAATAGCATTCTCAAAAACATCTTTGAGCAATGTTCGACGCTCGTTTAATCGAAGTTCAAACATCAGAAACTTCATTAAATCGCGATGCCCGCGATAACGAATCGTCTTGTAGTTTAAAGTTCGCGCTCGGCCTTCAAGCGTCTCGGCCAGCGTCCCTACACCGCCCGATGTGTTGAAGGCTTCGTAGTCAGTGCCATCCATGCTAAACGTCTCGTAACCTTCCAGTGGCAGAACCTCGATTAATTTACCGTCATGTATCGCTTCGCACGGATTTCCATATTCGTTGATCAGCCCGTCCGTGCTCCAGGTGAGGTTGTACTTCATTTCATTCGTTGGAAAGACAGGCAAAGCGCCGACTCGTAATCGGACTTCATGCAACGCATCGAACTTCCCAGCCAGATCAAACGCTGAGATCGAGACAAAACCAGGCGCTAGTCCGCACTGTGGCATGAAAATCTGACCAGGTTTTGCGGACCGTGCGAGCTCTCGCGTCGCGCGGGTAGTCTGAACATCTTCGGTAAGATCGAAGTAACTGCAACCCATCTCAATCGCGACCTGCGCGATACCTGGATTGAGTGCGAAACTCATCGCACTCATCACGCTGAGTCTCCCCTTCATCACCTGACGAAGTGCGTCAAGATCGTCAGCAGCCAAGCGAACTGTCTTTGCCGTAGTCGTTTCTGAAACCCTTGCCAATGACGCTTCGTCAATGTCTGCGACAAGTACATCATAGTCACCTGTATCAGCCAGAAGTGAGGCGGTCGCAAGACCGATTTTTCCCGCGCCGACCAATAAGATAGGATGCATGGTTGCTCGAAATTCTTTAGCTAGTGGACCCTTGGAGCTATCAACGATTCTGATTAATAAAATCGTCGAAACCAAATATGAGTGTAACGCGCCGCTGTACTTATGTCACACATCTTAACAATTTGATCGAAAACCTACGCAACTTTAATCAATTAGTTGCACGCTAGGATGGTGCTTGTAATTTGAAATCTCGACGCGAAAGGGTTATCGACAGAGTAATCGATTGCGACAAAGCTTATTCATTATATAGGGCGAGAGATTGATGGGGCGGCAACCGCAGACCTTTTGGATTTTCTTGATCTCGTTTGGATGCCTCGCATCAGATTTGTCGGTGTTATCATTCGCTGATGAAACAGGCCTTGGTATGCAGCAAGTGGCGGATTTTCGTTGGAAGCTTCGTTGGTTGATATTCGCGAAGATAAGGTGCTTCTTAAAAATTGTCAGGATGATGCACAATGTCCTTGGACTCCTATTCGCAATGGACCTTGTGGTAGGCCTGACTCAATTAGTGCTTTAACATCTGTTAAACCGTACCACCTGGATACCAATTCGACGAACGGAAAAGTCGTTCCATGTTGCGTAAGAAAGTGAACGGCTTCTTGCAGATGTCTAGGTCGGTAGTTATGGATTCCACGTAGCGTGATTTGGCTTCGGATTAATTGCTCCGGCAGCAGTGATATCGGCGGTACCGGAAAGACAGCTCCCACCAGTACCAAGTGACCGCCGATTCGAAGCGACTCCAACGCGGGTACCATCATCGGCTGAGCGCCGGAAAGCTCCAACACTGCGTCGCATCCATAACCTCGGTTGACTTTTGCGTGATACAACCAATCCTCAGGAGAGGACGCTTCCGTTGCGCCAAATCGCTTAGCCAAATCTCGCTTTGAAGGAACGGGATCCACGATCACAATTTTTCTCCAGCCCCTATGCTTAGCCACCGCACAGGCAGTTACACCCAACATGCCTGCGCCAATGATCGCAATGTGACTTTCGTTTGCAGTCGGATTTGGCAAGTCGCTCATGGCGGCCATCACAGTAGCGGTCGCACAACTCGCCGGAGTGATCAATTCCAAAGACACGCTGCTCGGTACTTTGATGACATGCGTTCCAGGCGCGAGGAGGCAGTATTCCGCCAATCCACCGCTGAGTTTGTAACCCGAGTCGAAACCCATGTGACCGTACTTGCAGGCATTCTCACACTTTTGCTCTAACCCGCGTTGGCAATAAAAGCATTTTCCGCAATTGGCTACGATCGCCCAGGTGATGCGATCACCAATCGCAAGCGATTCCCCTTGCATATCTAACTTTGGAAATGCATCATCCATTTCAACGATCGAACCGACTATCTCATGTCCCAAAATTGTCGGTGTCGGAACTTGACGGCGTCCATGAAGCGAATGAAGGTCGCTGCCACAAAGCGTACAACCATCGACCCGAACCAACGCTTGCCCAATGGCGAGCGGAGGCACATTGAGTTCCATGAGTTCAAGACGGCCTGATTCTCCAGCGTAGACTAACGCCTTACAAATAATTGGCCGCATCATGGCGTTGTCTCGTTAATGAAACGATTGCGAAAATGAGATCGGTAGTGAATCGCTGACCAGCTAATCGATAGAAGAGAAATCGTTCCGGCCACCAAGCAGGCTACGATGAAGAACTGCAAAATATTCCCCTCGAAATTTACGAATTTACGAACGAGTAACACCAAGACGTATCCAAAGTATCCGCTCGAATCCACTAATGCCATGAGGTACCCCAAGTTACCTTTTTCACGAGTGAGTGCGATGAATCGCTCTAAGACAGTGGTATGGATCGCGACGTACGGCATATACATTCCCAAGCCGACTAAAACCATGAAGGTAAGTGGATCAAGTATTTTTTGAGTTTGCAGATAACAAGTAGCGAGCAGCAGAACAATACCGAAGGCACAGATAGACAAGGAACTTAGATAGGCTCTACCGTTGTGGCGGAACAGAACACAGCTACCGTTAATCGCTAACACCAGGAGGCCAACCCAAATTTCCGATTGAGTAAATCTCGCCGCAAAATCGCTTGGATTAACTCCAAGGTCAGTCCAAAGCTCTCGAGCAAAATCGCCTCGGATACTTCGGATGATGTTTGCCAAAAGGTACACGATAATAATTGGCGTTAACCCCCACGCGTATTTGACCAAATAATGCCAACGATCCGCTCGCAGCATTACGGTCCGAACCTGACGATGCGACTCGTCGGCTAAAGAAGGTAGCGGAATTTGAGTGAGCATCCAGACAAATAACAAGAGCGGAATGACAAAAACAGTCCCTGCGACTGCCGGCATCCACGCTTCCCCGAACGGTGCTATGAGCATTTGTCCAATCGACTTCATTACTCCGTCTGCCAAGATGAAGCTGGTACACAAACCGGCAGCCAACAGTTCGGTCGTTTGCCTTCCCTCAAGAAACCCGAGAACGAGTCCAAAAACCATTCCCAGTGGAAGTCCATTGAAGAATATAAATAAAACGTTCCATGGACGGCCAAAAACTCCAAATCCAATCAGAGCAAGCTGTGCAAACCCGATTAATCCCAAAATGGCCGAAGCCCGCCGATCTGGAGGCAGTTCCGAAACAACTTTTATTCCTATAAATTTACTGATCGTGTACCCAAGCACTTGAGCAATGACAAAGATGCTCTTCTCGTCTAACTGCCAACTGCCGGAAAACGCGTACTGATATTCGTAAGCCCCGGCTTTGAATGGAACTCGAAACCCGTACATGCAAAAGTAAGTACCGAATGCTGCGACGATCGACCATAAGGTCCAGACAGACGTAGGCCAATTCCATTTCGTTTGCGACACATTCAACGCGACACCCGTCGGTTCAACATGTGTACTCAAGATAAGATCTCATGTGATGATTTGATGAAGTGAATTGCGTAACGCGGGAGGGAGTATATGCTATTCTCCTCCTGTTGGATCATTAATATTTGATTCAGATTTGCAGTCTGCTCTCACACAATCACTTGGGGTTTTCGATGATTAATAACGTTGAAACGGTCGATCCAGTCGCTCACGTGTTGGAATGTTTCCGTTTGCGAGGTCACTCGGAATACGGCAAAGAGGCTGTGTCTCAGCTTGAACATGCACTTCAGACTGCTTATTCTGCCGAGCAGTCTAATGCTTCGCCGCAACTCATCGCGGCGTGCCTGCTTCATGACGTTGGTCACCTACTTCATGATTTACCCGAAGACGCTCCCGATAAAGACATCGACGACGAACATGAACAACTAGGCGCTGCTTGGTTGGTTGAATATTTTTCGTCCGAAGTAGTTGAGCCGATTCGATTACATGTGGCTGCAAAGCGATATCTGTGTGCCGTGGACAGCGACTATTTTTCGAAGCTGAGTCCACCTTCAGTTCAAAGCCTGGCATTGCAAGGCGGTCCAATGACCAAAACGCAGGCCAACCATTTTGAATTGCATCCTCATTTTGCAGCCGCCATTCAGCTTCGTCGATTTGACGATCAAGCAAAGATTCCAAATCTCACAACTCCATCACTAGAGCATTTTGCTCCACATTTGACGCAATCCTTACTATCTCGCTCAGCTACATAATGTCAAAATCGATAGTCATCATCGGTGGTGGAATAGTTGGCCTCGCTCAAGCTTGGCTAGCATCCGAGCATGGTAACCAGGTCACGGTTTTCGAACGAAGCAGTACAGCATGCGGTGCTTCGGTTCGCAACTTTGGAATGGTATGGCCAATCGGTCAACCCGCGGGGCTATCGTATCAAACGGCTTTAAGAAGCCGTGAGCGATGGCTGCGATTTGCCAGCGAGTCGGGGCTTTGGGTCAACCCTTGTGGTTCCATTCACTTAGCACACCGCCCCGACGAATGGTCGGTTCTCAATGAATTTCACTCTCAATCAATGGATTTAGGAGTGCAGTGTGAACTGCTGTCCAAGGACCAAGTGCTTGCCAGAACACCTGCTGCTAATCCTTTGCATTTATTGGGAGGATTATTTAGCCCAACCGAAGTTTGCGTGAATCCTCGCAAAGCTAGTGATGTCTTAGCCAATTGGCTTCATGAAAAGTATGGAGTCAAATTTCATCGGGCTACTACCATTGTCCAAGTGGAGACGAGCCAAGTAACGATGGCCAGCGGGAAGGTGCAGAAGTGCGACCAAATCATCATTTGCTCGGGTGCAGATTTTGAAACACTCTTTCCCGACAATTTTGCCGCGTCAGGTCTCAAGAAGTGTAAGTTGCAGATGCTGCGAACCGCTATGCAACCGGAGGGTTGGCGGATAGGACCACATTTGGCTAGCGGGCTAACGTTGCGACATTACGGAAACTTTGCTGCCTGCGCGAGCTTACCAAAACTGAAACAAAGAATTGCAATGGAGTCTCCGGAACTCGATAGGTTCGGGGTGCATGTCATGGCATCGCAGAACGAATTGGGGCAGATCATCTTGGGTGACTCGCACGAGTACGACAACGATATAACTCCGTTTGATCGATTAGAGATTGACGAATTGATTCTGCGAGAACTGCGTAAGATACTTCGCTTACCTACGTGGGAAATTGAGGAGAGATGGCATGGTGTTTATGCCAAGAATCCCAATGATTCGCATTGGATGATCGAACCCACTCAAGGCGTGCGAATCGTCAATGGTCTGGGTGGTTCAGGTATGACGATGTCTTTTGGCGTTGCTGAAAACCTTTGGCGGTCAAATCTACTTTCCAGCTAAACTGAACTATGCAAACATCTATCCAAATACAAGCGGTTCTTTTTGACTGGGCAGGAACAACTGTCGATTACGGCAGTCGCGCACCTGTGAAAGTATTTCTCGAAATTTTTCACACACTTGGCATCGACATTACAGAATCCGAAGCACGTGGTCCAATGGGTCAAGCAAAACGCGAACATATTGCGAGCGTCTTAGCCGTTCCGCGTGTCGCGGCATTGTGGAGAGAAAAATTCGGCGTCTCTCCGGAAAGCGCAGATGTAGATCGCTTGTACGCGAATTTTTTACCACTGCAATTGTCAGTTTTGTCTAAAGGTTCGGACGTGATTCCCGGAATTCCGGAATTGATTGCGGAATTGCGACGCCGAGGATTGAAGATTGGCTCATCAACTGGTTATACGCGTGCATTGATGGAGGCGGTAATTCCTGCGGCTCGCGAGCAAGACTACGCCCCAGACGTTGTCGTATGCTCTGACGAGGTCTATGCCGGGCGTCCGATGCCATGGCAGAATTTCCGCGCCTGTGAAGCTTTGGGAGTCTATCCCCCGACCGCGGTGCTGGTTGTCGATGATACGCCGATTGGAATACAAGCAGCTCGAAACGCTGGTATGTGGGCGGTCGGCGTGACTATGACCGGTAATGGACTTGGGCTAAGCCAATCGGATGCGGAATCACTCACGGATGCGGATCTGAATCGTCGATTGAACCAATTGGATGAGGAGTACCGATCTGCAGGCGCACACTTTGTGCTTCGCTCGGCTGTTGATTTGGTTCCTGTTCTAGACGAAATCAACCGTCGACTTGCATATCAGTAAATTCTCAGTTATCGCTGTTTATTTTTCTGTATACTGATTTGATGTAACTGCGAGACTCTCCTTTAAGGTTGAAAGTAAGGTCCATTACAATGCGACTTGATTCGAATCTAAGTCGTGCTGTTCTCAGTGTCAGTCAGATGGGTGAGGCTGATCGATGGACTATCAGCAATGGTGTTCCTGCGGTGACGCTGATGGAAAATGCTGGTCGGGCCGTGACGCAAGAAATTATCAAGCGTTGGGACAAACGACCGACGCTCGTTCTGTGTGGGCCGGGCAATAACGGAGGGGATGGCTTTGTTGTTGCGAAGCTACTTCGAGAAGCGGGTTGGCCAGTTCGACTCGCGCTGCTCGGGCCGGTGGAAAAGCTTCTTGGTGAAGCCCGCTTTCATGCCAATCAGTGGCAAGGTGGCGTTGAGCCACTAAAGCCGGAAGTTATTAAAGGTGCCGAACTAGTCGTTGATGCAATTTTTGGAGCGGGCCTTAATCGAGTACTCGATGGAGATGTCCGCGATACTCTTGCCGAAATTGCGGCTCGGAAAATTGACATGCTTGCGATCGACGTACCGACTGGCATCATGGGCGATTCTGGAACCAGCTTGGGCGCGATCCCCGCTGCGGTAACAGTCACGTTCTTTCGAAAAAAGCCAGGCCACCTTCTGTTGCCGGGGCGTGACTACTGTGGCGATGTCGTCGTCGCTGACATCGGAATTCCCGAGGCAGTTTTTTCAAAGTTTATACCAAATACGTTCGAGAACAGCCCGGCCCTCTGGATCGAAAAACTACCTTTACCGATCGCTTCCGATCACAAGTACAAACGCGGACATGCTTTGATTTCCGGCGGCTATCCGATGACAGGCGCAGCGAGACTTTCAGCAATCGCTGCGGCGAGGGCGGGAGCGGGACTAACTACGATCGCCGTGCCAGAAGTAGCATTCCCAATCTATGCAGCCGCCTTAACTAGCATCATGGTGCATCCATTAGTCGACAACGATGCCTTTAATAGACTGCTTCAAGAAAAAAAATTTAGCGCGTTCCTCATTGGACCAGGTGCTGGCATTCTCGAGGAAACACGATGCCGCACTCTGGCAATGTTAAAAACCGGGAAGGCAACCGTGATTGATGCCGATGCGCTCACTGCATTTCAAGCCAATCCCAGCGAGCTCTACCAAGCGATCCAAGCCCCATGTGTGATGACACCGCATGAGGGAGAGTTTCAACGACTATTTGAATCGACGAGTGACAAGTTATCGCGAAGTCGTATGGCAGCAACGCAAAGTAATGCAGTGATCATTCTCAAAGGAGCAGACACGGTGATTTCAGAACCTGAAGGTTGCTCGGTGATCAACACCAACGCTCCGGCGACTTTAGCCACTGCTGGAGCGGGGGATGTTTTGAGCGGAATATTGCTTGGGTTACTCGCTCAAGGAATGGAGCCATTCTTTGCCGCGCTTGCTGCCGTTTGGATACATGGCGAAGCGGCAAACCGATTCGGATTAGGGCTTATCGCAGAAGACTTGCCGAATCAACTTCCCGCCATCTATCAAGAACTTGAGATACAAAAAGCAGCACAAACGAAGACTATGTAGTTGAATATTTTGAGAAATAGTCAATAAATCGCAGGCAGTCCGATAACCACACTGTACCAACCAAAGATTTATTATTCTGTTACGACGCTATCGTGTTAAAGCGTTCCAGGTCATCCTAGATACAAAGCATTCTCAATGGCTTTTGTTAAATATTATTGGTTCATTAAAAAGTCTTTTACGAATTGCACTGTGGCGTAAAATTGAAGGTCAGCGTTGCTTTTCTTTCGGAAGCCATGCCCTTCGTCTTTGGCCATCATGTACCAAATTGGACTGCCGTTGGATTCAACCTGAGCAACCATCTGCTCGGCCTCGCTCAGCGGGACTCGCGGGTCGTTACCGCCCTGTACGACGAAGAGAGGCTTTTTAATTTTGTGCGATTGATAAAGTGGCGCGATGCGATCGAAGAATTCAATCATCTCTGGCAACCGCTCATCTCCATATTCGACTCGTCGAAGATCCCGACGATAGGACTCGGTGTTTTTCAAAAAGGTACCAAAGTGAGAAATTCCAACGACATCTAGCGAGCAACGAATCTTGTCGTTGTATTCGACCGCGGTTGCTAGCGTCATGTACCCGCCGTAAGAACCGCCAGTCACCATGATTCGAGTTGCATCCAGATCGGGTTGAGTCCCAATCCAATCGATTAAAGCACCGATATCTTTCACTGAATCAAAACGCTTTAGTCCGTTATCCATCTTCAAGTAGGACTTACCAAAACCCGCAGAACCTCGCACATTGGGATAGATGATCGCAACACCAAGTTCATTCAGAAAGTAGTTGTTCCTACCCTGAAAAAGTGGTCGAGACTGTCCTTCGGGACCACCATGAATATTTATAATCACAGGTCTTGCACCGGTGAAAGTGGCTTTCGGTTTGAAGTAGAAACCGGTGATTTGCGTTCCGTCAAAGCTCTTCCAACTGATCTTCGTTGGTTCTTGTATATCCGAGGCAAGGACGCCTCCTAACTCGCTTTCGGTCCATCGACTTATTATGCCGTCGGCAACCGACCACGAGTAGACATCCGATGTGCTGTTGTAAGAATTAAGCGTGAAAGCAATCTCGCTACTATCCGATCGCCACTGCCCCAGTGCGACCACTCCTGATGGAATATTCTCGATCCGAGTTAATAATTTCGTTGATACGTCATATTTGTAAAGAACAGAACTTCCGGCTTCATTGGCTACTAAAACAACAGTCTTACCGTTGGGAGCAACCGCGACACCTTCGATATCCCACGGGATCGATTGAGAGATAGGAACGATTTCGCCGTCGGACAATCGCAGTC
>JANODQ010000463.1:0-6079 GCA_031412775.1 Pirellulaceae bacterium
CTTCCCGAGTGGATCGCACAGTCGGTTGAAGCCGCAGCCAAGAGCATCGAACCGATCGACCTTTCGCTCACCACGGGACATTGCAAGGGTGTCGCATTCAATCGCCGATTCCATTTGAGAAATGGTGCTGTTGGTTGGAATCCGGGAAAACTCAACCCGTTGATCGTGCGGGCTGCGGGGCCGGTCGATGAAGATTTGCCGATTTTGTTGTTCACAGGAATCGATGGAAAGCGCAGAGCGGGTCTTATCAACTACAGCATCCATCTCGACACCGTGGGTGGTACCCAAGTATCCGCCGATATCCCGGGCGACTTGGCACGAATATTGAAAGAGACCGTGAATCCCGATTTCTTCTCGCTGTACTTTACGGCATGCTGTGGTGACGTGAACCATATCGATGTTAGTCGCGGCGGCCCGCAAAAAGGACATACAGAAGCCGCTCGCATTGCAACGATCCTGGCGGCTTCAACGCTAACATCCCTGGAGCTTACGAAACCCGTTCAGTTGGTTCGGCTAGCACATCGTTCGCGTCGAATTCAATTGCCAACCTATCGCGTTACCGAGGGGGAGATTGCAACATCGCGAGAATTGCTTGAGCGAAAATCAAAGAACATCAAACCAGATCCTACTTTTCGAGAAGTCGTTGCGGCTTATCGAGCGATCGATATCGCCGACCATCAGCATCAACCGTGGGAAGTTGAAGTACAGGTTTTCTCGATTGGAAATCAGGCTGCCATCGTTAGCTTGCCCGGAGAGATTTTCGTCGAACTTGGCCTGACAATACGTCAAGGTTCTCCTTTCCCTCTGACAGCCATCGCGGAACTTGCCAACGGCAGCATCGGATACATTCCCAACCGAGTTGCCTATCCGCAAGGCGAGTACGAAGTGATCAGCGCTCGCTGCGCAGAAGGTTCCGGGGAAATGCTGGTAGACGCGGCCCTGGAGATGCTTGATGAACTCTATCAAGACCAGGTAAGCAAACAGTGAGGTCGCGAATTTACGCCAGCATTCATTTGCGTAATTCGTGGGCAAAAGCATGAGCGAGTTTACGGGAAAACCGCCCGAAACTTCCGACTAACGAGAAATAATCAAGCAAAAGCTTGCTTTAATCGACTCCCGTCGCCTGGTGATTTCCCGGTGAAATCGGCCTGTACTCAAGAATTTTGGAACTTTCCGGGAGCCTTCTTCATCCGAACCTATGATGGGACACACGGAAGCGTCTCAAAATTGGTATCTTCGGGACGGATCCTCACATTTCGAACGCACAATCACGTATGTACACTCCAGACGAAAGAACCGAAGAATTGCTGAATGGCTATTTGGACGGCTATTTGTCTGCCTCGGAAAAGCAAGAAATCCAAGCGTTGCTCGATTCGGATCCCTTAGTTCGGCAATATTTTGATTCGTTGAATGGTTTGCAATCCGGTTTGCGTCAGTTGCTGCAGTCGCTGGAAGCTCAACATTCGCACCAATCGATTGCTCGTCCACGTCAATCGAGCAAAGACTTGCTGCAGAGCGTGTTAACCGAAGCCGCGAAACGCGTCGCCTCGGACCCCGCTCATGCAGGTGCGACGTGGGCTCGTGCGAAAGAAACAATCCACGCAGCGACAACTCCCGCAACGACAACCCGAGTCGCCGCTCAAACGACAATTCCACAGAATGACAATCGATGGATGTGGGCCATGGCCGGATTGGCTGCATCTCTGATTCTCTTTGGTGGATGGTCGATTCAAAGCCAATTTGTAAATGATTCCGACAAAGCGTCGCAGGGACTGATCGCCCAAGGCAACATCGATTCGAATGCGTCAAGCAACTCCGTTGAAAGCATTCCAGCAGAAGTCAATACAAAGGCACCACCGCAAGACCTCGTTGAATCAATCGCAATCGCAACTCGTGATGCGAAGACTCCTGATGCGAAGACTACACCCGCGAACTCTGTCGCAATGAACGTGCCAGCACGAAACGAAACAGCGAGTGTCAATCCGGAAACAACATCGAGCTCTCCGACAGTGAGTTCGTCTGTTGCGAACTCCAAAGCCACCATCGCTCGCCAACCATCCAGCCCGCGTAGCGAGTCAATCCCCGCACTTCCAAGCAATAGTTTTGTTAAACCCGACTCGCAACCAACAGCCGAACAAATCGCTGCACTGGAGAACGTCCTCAAGGGGTCTATAAATCTTTCTTACTTGTTGGTTGTGGACATATCGCTTCAAGACAACGAAGACTCACGAGAGATACTGGATCAAATCCTGACTCGATACGACATCCCCTCTGCGGTCGATTTGAATGTTGAAGAGAGCACGCTAAAGAAGCTGGCCGATTCGCGTCTCATCGCAAGTGGTAGGGTGGTCCTCCCTGACGCCAAACCGCGTGCGACTTTAGAAAATGCTCAAGACGAGCCAAAAGCGGAACTCATGTTTGTAAAAGCCCGTGGAGAACGATTGGATGCAGCAATCATTGAGATCATGCAACGAGTCGACGCGTTTCCTGAGTTTTCAATGGACATGGCATTTGATGCACCCGCTCAGGCGCTTGCATCTGAGTTGCAATTCATTCAAGAGGCTGCTCTTCCGAAAAATGCTCCCGTTGCAAAATCGAGTATCGCTTCGATGCTATCTAGCCGGTCTAACGCAGACAATTCAGTCAATCGTTTTCAAGCTCCACAGCGACGTGGTCTTCCACTTGCTCCCGAGAAACGATTGAGCGGGAAAGGCCCCAACGGACTTGGAGCCGAGATGATGAATCCGATCTCGTGTGCCATCTTAATCTTGCGAGAAGCGAAATAACTGCAGCTTACCTGGCTAACTGAAGCTTCCAAAGCTGAAGATTTCCCTGCTGATAGAAAAGCTCTCTGTTGAACTTGGACTCGATTGCAGTCGTGCTTGTCAGTGGCTGGCTCGTCGGCTCGCCCGTTCTAGCCCAAAGCCAAGCATTTTTCTGATCGTAATTCATTCGTTCTAAGTTCCCTTGAATTGTCGATGCCCATTGCGACATTGAATTCGCTAATACGATGACCGGCTCGGAGTGCCCTGATGAAAGAGTCATTTCTCCTGAACCGTCGGCGACATCCTCGGGCGCTGTCCGCCAAACTGTTGGGGAGTTAACACCCGTGGCTAGCGCCATCGGCTCAGTTTTTATCAGCCCAGGCTGTGGAGCGACGAGACCATTGGCGATTGAAAGCGCTTCGATAGGGAAAGCAAGGTATCGTCGTCTTTGCGTTGAAGAAGTATCGATCGTTTGCTGGTTATCGGTCTCGATCAAAAACGGCGCTAAGAAAACAACATAACCCGCTTGCTTGTTTTGCTGTAGCACTTCAAAGGCTTTATCCCAGTCCTCAACGCGTTGCCAAGCAATCCATTCACCGCGTCCCCAAAGGGGCCAACTTCCTTGCAACCATCCTTGAACCCCCATCGCAAGAAGTCCCACTGCGACAATCCATCGAACATCGTCTAACCTCTTCAGCAGCAGTATCCCTGCAATCCAAATCGCTGGATATATGCCAATCAAATAGCGAGAATGCATCAGCGGTGCCCATCCGAAGTAGCAAAGCGACCAATAAGTTCCCATGCAGATAATTGTAAGCCAAACGACAACACGTAAAAGCGATGATTCTTCGATCGAGATCCTTTGATCGGACGTTGGAAACCTGCTTGCCAGTCCGACGAATACTGCGGTCATAACAACCCACGATAACCATGGCGAGATCCGCAAAAGGGTGAAGAGATCTGAACTACCCGCGAAGTATGCCCATTGCGATGATGATTTGCCAAGCCACGAAAGATGCACGAGCCCAGGCGTCATCAGAATCGCCAGAACGAATCCTTCGTAGAGAATTAGTCGCCTGCGAGTTACGTTTCGATTGTGAGCAACCGAACGTAAGAGAAAGCTTGCTGCGACAACAACAATGGCAGTGTAGTGCAAGTAGAATGCAGCAGCGCTGTACAATAACCATCGCCACGAACTGCCAACCGTGGGAATTGTTTTGGTGATCATTAACGTGCATGCGACAGCAACCCAAACATATGGCCGAGCCTCCGTCGCGTAGAAGCCCCCAGTCCGGTCGCTCATCAACCACAGTCCACCGACAAAGAAGATCGCTGTTAGCTTTCTTAAAGCACCGTTGGAAGTTGACTCAGAACGGTAGCACCACCATGAAACTTGAATCGACATCAACCAAGCCAAAATTCCCCAACCGATAAGCGAAAATGATCGCAAAATCAGTCCTAAGGAACTCATCAAATCCAGGCCAAAGATTCGAAGCGGCAATTGAACAGCTTCGACGTAAGCCTTTAAGAAGTAGAAGTACAAAGGCGATTGATTTCCAGCAGTGGACCGAGTCAGAACGTCTTGCCAATCGCCCTGAATGGACCAAAGCGTATGAAGCTCGTCGATCCACAATGGCTCACGTATCGTAACGGCTGACCAACTAACAACAGAAGCCACAAACACCAAGCGAATCAGAAGAGGTGAGCTTATCAGCAGCGGCAAGATATCTTTCCGAGTCTCGTGTTGGCCGCCTGGCAGTTGGTTGGAGTGACCACTGAGCTGGCGGTTAGGCTGTTTGCCGTGCGATTTCACGAAGAGCTTTCGGTAATGGAAAGTGAACTTCCTCTTTCCTCACGATGTCTTCGCGTAACGTCGCAGAGTAATGAGACTGTAACCATTGAATGGTGCTTTGGACAACCGATTCCGGGGCGCTTGCTCCTGCAGTGATGAATACTTTTTGATCTTGGAAGAACCACTCTGGGTTGAGGTCATCAGGTCCATCAATCAAGTAAGCGGGCTTTCCAAATTCTTTTGCAAGCTCGCACAGACGTTGACTGTTGCTACTGTTTTGGCTGCCGAGAACGAGTACCAGATCACTTGCTTGGCAAAGTTGCTTAACCGCTTCCTGCCTGTTTTGCGTTGCGTAGCAAATGTCTTCTTTGTGCGGCCCAAGTATCCATGGGAATCGCTCCTTGAGACGACCAATAATTCGGTTGGCATCATCAACGCTGAGTGTTGTTTGCGTTAGATAAGCCAGTTTGGTGGATTCATTAAAAGACAACTGATCGACATCGTTACAATCCTCGACCAAAACGATTGCCTCAGGAGCCTCACCCATGGTTCCGATGACTTCGTCGTGCCCCTCGTGACCAATAAGGACGATGGTGAAATGTTCTTTCGCAAACTTGATCGCTTCCAAGTGAACCTTGGTCACCAACGGACATGTTGCATCGATCGCAAGCAACCGGCGATGCCTGGCTTGATTTCGAATGGCAGGCGAGACACCGTGGGCAGAAAAAAGAACGGTTGAATCCTCAGGGACTTCGTCGAGCGAGTTAACGAAAACTGCACCGCGATTGCTGAACGAATTCACGACGTACTGGTTGTGAACTATCTCATGATAAACGTAGATCGGGGGCCCAAAATGTTTTAAAGCCAATTCCAGACTTTCGACCGCCATGTTCACACCCGCACAGAAGCCACGGGGCGATGCGAGTACAATTTCCATGAGGCATTTACCTGGGTTTAAAGTTGATCAAAAATTGCGAGCTTGAGGTCAATTCGAATCGGCCGCAGACCAATTCTCGTCGCACGAAATCCGCACGAGCACCGCTTAACTCCAACAGCTACGATAGCGAACCATCGACATCATTGTATGATAGCTTGCAAGCAGCAAGTCGCAACGGAAGATTCCTGGACTTCAACCATCATCGTATCCCGAAATCGCTAGTGAAAAAACATCCCTTTTTAGAAGCCGATTTGGCCAAATTTGGACCTGAATCCCAGGCTTTTGAAGTTATGACGGTTGCTCAGGCCAGCGATTATTGTCGTCGACTCGCAGTTTCGCATTACGAGAATTTTTCGATTGCCAGTTGGCTCCTTCCGCGAGCAATTCGTCCTCACTTTCATCATATTTATGCCTACTGTCGCTGGTCGGATGACTTGGCCGATGAATCGCCAAATCGAACAGAAGCTTTGAAACGACTCGATTGGTGGCAATCGGAACTCGACCGCTGCTTTTCGGGAGAAGCAAGCCATCCAGTATTTATTGCCTTGCAATCTACACTTGCAGCACATCGATTGGATCAGAAAC
>JANODQ010000464.1:0-1534 GCA_031412775.1 Pirellulaceae bacterium
CGCTTCAATGAGCTTTCAAGACCAAGCTGCACACCGATGAGGCTTGCGATTTCACTAAACGTTCCTTCCAAACCACCTTCAGCGCTCGCACCATTGTCGCCAACGATGTACATCAACAACGTATTGTCGAGTTCACCCGACTCGCGAAGGCTCTCGATTAAGCGACCGACTTCATAATCAGTGTAGGCCATGTAGGCAGCATAGTTCTCCATCAATCTTGTATAGACCTTTTTAGCGTCCGCCGATTGACTGTCCCAGGAAGGTACTTCTTTTGGCCGTGGTGTCAGTTTCGTCCCTTTGGGAATTATCGCTATCTCAATTTGTTTGGCATGTGTTATCTCGCGTTGTTTGTCCCAACCATGATCGAACTTGCCAATGTACTTCGCTAGCCATTCCTTAGGAGCATGATGCGGAGCATGAACGCCAGACGTGCTGAAGTAATTGAACCAAGGTCTATCCGGATCGGCAGCGCGAATATTGCGAGTCCACGCGATTGCTTCGTCGGTCATGTCCGCGGTGAAGTGGTAGCCTTGTTCGGGCGTTTTGGGTTGCGGCACCCACGATGTGTTGCGATAGATAACTGGGTAGTATTGATGCGTTTCCCCTTGATTGAACCCGTAGAAGTAATCGAAACCAAGTCCAGTTGGCCAGCGGTCGAATGGGCCGGCGGGACTGATGTCAGGTTCGGGAGTGTTGTGCCATTTGCCGAACATTCCTGTCGCGTAACCGTTGTCACGAAGCATCTGGGAAACGAGCGCGGTACTCTTTGGAATGATACCTGTATAGCCAGGGTAACCGGTCCCCATCTCAATGATCACGCCCGTGGCGATTGAATGATGATTTCGTCCGGCAAGCAATGCTCCACGCGTTGGGCTGCACAACGCGGTCGTATGAAATCGATTGTACTTAAGCCCATTGTTAGCAAGTTTATCCATGTGCGGAGTCGGAACGGGCCCTCCATAGGTCGAGCACATCCCGAATCCAACATCATCGAGCAAGATAAGCAGAACGTTCGGGCTACCTTTTGCAGACTTGACCGGCATCGGGAAGCTGGGCGTCGAGTCTTTGTAGGTATCGCCGATCTTGCCTTTGAAAGCCGGATCAGGCTGGGGCAATTGCGTTTGCCCGTTCGTGGTGGATACTGTGAAGCATGTAAAGCAAAAAAGTGAAGTGATAGTGAACAGGATTTTCATTTTGTTACCTTGAGTTGTACGGTCGGAGAATATCGAACTCCGAACAAGGAATGTCGAATGTCGAAGTGATTTATTACTTGAGTTCAACCACCACTTTTTCAATCTTACCTGTGAAATTGAATGGAAGCTTGTAACTGAAATCAACAGCGGAACCGGTATCGGTTCCAACGTCGATGCCTTCACCCAGCGAATACTGAAGCGGCACGGTCTTTGGCAATTTTCCTTGTCCTATCTGCTTGCCATTGGCACTCAAGGTTACTGTCGCCGATTTGCCGAATTCACCTGGCTTGTCGTCATAGTCTACATCCGCGACTAACACCACTTTCCCAGTTTGCAACGCA
>JANODQ010000465.1:0-8639 GCA_031412775.1 Pirellulaceae bacterium
CGAGAATCTTGTCGGAGTGCATGTCGATGCCGAGCAATAGCCACTTGTGAATCGCAACCCTTCGCTCGCCAAACGATCAATAGCTGGAGTCTGCAATGCCGTCGCACCATAACTTGAGACGTCCCCATACCCAAGGTCATCCGCCATGATGACAATAATGTTCGGCTTGTCCGCCGCCATGTTCGCTGAAGTCAATAATGCCGCGCACAATCCTGTTGTGCAAAAAAACATGAAAATGCGATTCATAAAGGAAGTTTCTTGTGGAGAGGAATTCGTTCAATTCTGCATTGACGATATAGGCATTATAAACAAAGCGTAAGCTAAACGCCTGCGAGCAATTGCAGATTTGATATCGCAAATTCCCTTGGAGACGAAGGCTCCGCCGTGAACCTGTATGTTGCGAATAAAGTTTTACTGGATGTCATGGTTCTAGTTGCTCAAAATGAACTATGCAACTTCTTTTGCTGCAAATCGCTTTTCTTGACGCTCTTTGCGTGCTGATTCAAGCTTACGGTCTCGCTCCTGGCCAATGACCTCGCTTGGCCCTGCAAGGCAGTCTGCGGGTGTGATGTAACCAATCGCGCTGTGTATGCGATACGTAATGAGTTGCCGATGCAATTAACCATCCAACGGTTAGGTCAATTCGGTCCGATTGCTAAGCAAAGCGACGGTTACTTCCGGTTTCAGTGTCCAGAGTGCAAAGAGCTTCGAGCGACAGTGAACCCGAAGAACAACCTAGCCCACTGTTTCAGTTGTGGTGAGAATTTTAATAACATTGATCTGGTGATGTTCCAGGGCCACGAGTTCGTATCAGCCGTAGAGATCTTACAGAACTGGTTACAACAGCATCGGCGCGACCTGGGTCGTCGGAGTCCAGAGACACACTCAGTTGCCGATTGAAGGTTGCCGTCCGAAGAACGAAAAATCCGTAAGTGCGATCGCTCGCGAAGAGTGATCGCACTTTTTTGTTTGCCTGCACGTAAGATCAAAATTCGGCCAAATGTACCGAAGCGCAAGAACGGCGCGAGAACTACAACGAGAGCTCGGCCAAGTTGAAGCCGAAACCTTCAGAGTACGACCACAATTCGGCCAAGTCATCTATCTTCCAAACCTCACACTCCCAACTGGACCCTTCGGACCGCCTCTCCAGAATTCGGACAATTCGGCCAACACCCCCTAAAAACGACTCAAATCCCTACAGTCACAATTCGGCCCGTAACATATTACACAATCGCGAATGACAGCTTCAATTCCGAATCGGTTGGAGGCTAGGCTTAACGACAGCGGCCCCTATAGCAATTAGTTTTGGAAGTTGAACGCTGACAGCTCGAGCCGCAAAAGCATATGCGGTCCCGACAGCCTCCATTTCGGTTACGGCGGCTGCTCCGGAACCGAGGATCACGACCACAGGAATAAGGACAGCCGCAGTCGCGGCAACGGAAGCTTCGTAGGGCTCATCGACGGGTACGAAATCGTTCCCGTCCCCAGAAAGAGACTTATCGCGTTTCTTGATCCGAACTTCCACGCCAATCTTGCCTTCGACTTCACCAAAGTCACTTTTGTATTTGAATGGCTTCGCAGATGCGGTGAACACGGCAGCGTTCTCAGCAAAATCGTATTCGAAACTGAACTCCGCTTTATCAAAGGTTAGTTTATCTCCAATCTTTAAATTGAGTGCCTGATTCTCCTTTGAAAAAGCTTGGTAACGAAGTTTTACTGTCCCGGATATGTCTTTCATTATTCCATCTTTTATTCTTGAACTTTCCATCTCTAAACCAAGTTGTGAAAACGTAAGCCCGTTGCTAACAACACCAGTTCGTTTAACTTTTAGCGATCCTTTCAATCGAATTCTCGCGATAAACGGTCCTAACCCTACCTCGAACTCAAAAGGTCGAAATAGCTCTTGCAAACCTTCATCTAAATCCAGTTTGCCGCTACTTTGTCCCATGAAAAATTGAATAACTGCCGGGCAAACATTTTCGGCTCCTTTTGTTGCTGGCCAAGATGCAACTGGGCCAATATTCTTACTGTCGTCAATAGACGGTGTTTTCACCACTGGTACCCAGGACGCAACACTTGGATGCAACCGAAGTGACATGCCTGCGTAGATTGGAACGGTTGGCTCTAAACCGTTCATAACTGCCAACCATTGCCAGAGTTTTGCATCGCCAAGATAGTCTCTTGCAATCGACCACACCGTTTCACCTTTGATAACTGTGTGCGTCGAAAGTGAGGAGCGGCCGTCTGTTGGCGATACATCGCGGCATGAAAGAACATCGTTACGATGACAATGAGCACCGCCAACAGGGCCAGCAAGAGATGCACCGTTGCTCGATGATGACTGGGAAGAGGACGACAATATTGGACGAGTTGGAGCCATTTGGCGATCCCTCAGAAATGCTTGAAAAACGAAATCTAACCAAATTCAACAAAATCCGACAAAACGCGATGAAAACTCTTTTAAGGTGATTTCTCAGATGTAGGTGAAGTTCCGCCACCTGCAGAACTGTTGGAGGATGCGGCTTGCGGGTGCAAACCCTGCAAGTCAACACTGACTAAACATTTTGGTGTGTAACCGTAAAGGTTCTTACCTCCCAAAAGACCGATCGGATCGGTTTGAAGATATCGCGCTAGCGACGGATCGTAGTATCGATGGCGATTGTAAAAAAGTTGGCTCTCGCTGTCTTCATAATGACCGGGCATACGTAGCGGCATTGAGAACGAGCAGTTGGATTGATGGACCGCACCGTATGGAGCGGGCATGGTTGACCACACGCTTTTTCCCGACACATCTCGAATGTCGATCGGCTGTCCACGCTGATCATGGAGGATGGTAAAGACTTGTCCCGATTCTGGCTTCGCAGTTGGGCTGGAGTAGTCGACGATGAGAATCGGCGTGAGGGCGCTATTGTCGGAGTAGACGTAGATGAGTAAGTGCTTTTCGTTGGTGAGTTCACCTGCCAGTCGATGTTCGTCCCAGTAGAAGTCGACAGTATGATTTGATCCGTCTGGAGCTGTCCAGGTCTTGTTAATTCTTCGTCCAAGCGGGTCATAGGTCGCACGCCAACCGAGTCCATCGCTTCTCTTGATTTGGGTTAAACGATCGAGGGCATCGTACAGGTACTCGGTCGTCGTTCCATCAATATGTGTCCGTTTGGATATGTGCATTCGAGAGTTGAATTCGAACTGCTCATCGGATGTTCTTTCTAATTGATTCGCCGTGCCGACTTTGACTCCCGACAGTCCTGGCTGAACTAAGAGATTGTCAGCCGAGTCGTGGGCAAATGGTTGTTGCTTACCACGTGGATCGATCTCGGCAATCAACCGATGAGCTGCGTCGTATCGGTACTCGGTTTTACCACCGCGACAATCATTTACGAATCGGAGATTTCCAGCCGCGGAATATTCGTAAGTACGTGTCCACACCCCATCTGCCAGGCCATCAACATACTGAGATCGCATCAATCCGCGATCATCGAAGGCCATGATTTGGTGAATACCGTCTTCGGATTGAATCGAGAACCTGCCGGACGTGTCGCGACGAAGCTGGTGTTTTGCACCTGTTGGATCGGTCAGATTGACGGAGCCATCGGCTTTCTGTTCGTAGATTGTTGAGAATTTTTTGAGAAGCTTGATCTGTTTGACGTTTGATTTTATCCATTCTCGTTCGACCCCTTTTTCGTTGCAAACGTCGAGGATCAATTCACCCGTCGAGGAGTACACACGTTGTAGTTGGCATTTACCGTCACCGGCAGCAACAACGCGTGCGACTTCATCGTGCGTGAATTCAATACGCGGTCCATCGAGTAATTCGATGACGGCATGCGTGTCGTACGGGCCAGGCTCTAATTTCAACAAACAATTACCGTCGCGATCATGTTTTTCTACTAAACCGCCGCTTTGGTTATAGACGTAGCTCTCTTTCAGTTTGCCACCGCGATGAACGGCGGTTATTCGATCGCATTTGTCCAAGTCATAAAGGGTCTCCGTACCGCCACCATCGAGCACACGTGTGATCGCTTCGCGTAGGTTGTACTCGTAGCGAATCGCGTTTCCGAGCGGGTCTCGCTCTTCGTCTAATAGATTCCAGGATGTGTAGCGATAGCTCCAGCGAGATCCGTCTTCATCTACTTGATTGGTTTTGTTTCCGTTTGCATCGTATCCCATCGAAAGCTGGCGTTTGGATTTGTCGAATCGCTTTTGGACAGTTCGTCCAATCGGATCATATTCAAAGGTCTCAGCTTCTTCGCGTGGCTGTGGTTTCGCGATTGGATCAGGAACTTTTGCTGAAGAGGATAATAGAGCTTGGATCGATGCTTTCTGAGCCTCAGTTCGGTCAAACACCACTCCTGCGATCCAACCTTCAGCAGCGGCGGGCAACTTGTAGTCCAGACCGTACGGTCGATGCGGTTGTACGTGAATGGGCCGTAATTGCTGGCCAGCAGCATCGATCCTCCCAGTATTACCACCCGCTGAATCGTAAAGGTACTCGGTAACATCGCCGTTGGGATCGATTTGCGATGCAACACTTCCCGCTTCGTTCATCTCGAACAACGTAATCCCGTCCGTCGCATCGATTACCTTGGTCAACGCACCGGATTCGTCGTAATAGTAACTCGTTTGTGCCCCATCTCCCCAACTGGCTAGCGTTCGATGATTCTCTGAATCATACGTGAGCGTAACATCGTAGAGTCCGTCCTGACCATAGGTATGAGTGCATCGCCCTTCTGAGTCGTACTCGTAGTGATATGCATAGCCATTGCGGTCCACCTTTCGCACCATACGGCGATCTGCATTGAAGTCATACTTAGATCCATTTCCAATTGCGTCAGTGCATCTCGAAAGACATCCCTGATCGTTGTATTGATAGACTGCGATAGACGATTTTTCATGACCTGAAACAAAGGTAACTTCTTGAATGATCCCCGATTGTGACAAATCGAATTTCAACTGTTTACCATCTTCACTTGCGACTCCGCACATTCGATTCTGATCATCGTAAAGAACTTTGAGATTGCCTTTAGGTTCGGTTAGTTTAAGTAGCTGTGTTGATCCGTCTCGTCGCGATACGAATTCCAAAGTTGGAGAAAATGGAGCCGAGAGTGTCCATTTTGATTGGTGTGAGCCATGGAGTTGGAAGCCATTGAACGCACTGTGGAAAGCTTCGGAAGAACTTTTCGAATCTGTTGAGACGACAGCTTCAGGTAATGGCAAAACTGCAATATCACCGACGGGAAGATGATACCGAACACGATCGCTAAGAAATTGAATTTCGTGCTGAAAACGGTGTCGAAAGCCTAACCCCAGCGGACCACTCGTTAAATTATTTGATTTATAAAATCGCTTCCAAATAAGGGATGGATACAGCGGATGATTGAAGTCGACGAACTCGTCGACGTTCGCTCCTGTGACGACATCGACTGGTTCGCCCGCTTGGCCACACGCTTTGTTATGGGGTGGGGTCGGTCCCTTGAGGTTTTTTGTGTTCTTTGGCCTTTTCTTACTAGCTGTCTTGGTAAATTTTTTCATGGCGTTTGCCATCGCGGGTGTTGCCGGCTTAGATGGCATCTTCATCAACATGATCGTTGGAGGCCCACCAACCAGGACCGGTGGCCCAGCTGGGATTGGCAGCACATTGCTTGTTGGGGCGACAAGCGATTTAACGGCACCTTTTTTCCAAGGTCGTGTAACCGGAGGCATACCAACGCAGTGACAACTTAACACCTTCTGGCTCATGTGACTGAGGGCATCGCCATCGGCCATCACAGTAGAGCTTCCCATGAATATTTCACATTCATTTGCCGGCGGTTTCACAAACGTCCCTCCGATGGGAATATGAGGAGGCATACAAACGCCTTGCGTACCAGCAATGCCTCGAGGGACTCCGTTTATCTGTACGGTTGCTCCCGTAACAGGCACCTTGTCCATAGGATCCGAGATATATCCGACGAACGGGTGGGGGACAGGCACCGGTGGTACAGGCCCAGGCGGTTGAATGATGTGAACGTCAACGCCCATTACAGGATCGTAGTGTTTAGCGGCTGGCATCATGATTGGAGTACTCAGTTGTCAGTGGTCAGTGGGCAGGGCTGATGAGGTCTGAGCCGATGGCGCTAGCCACGGGTTGCGACTGTGCTACTGTTTGCGCGATAGCACCCGAGGGTAGCGCCTATGGCTCAGGACGAATAGGATTTTCATCGCCCCAGCAGTTGTTAGTGCTCCGTTTGGAGTCAGTTGTTCATTGAATCGGAAAGTACCGACAACCTACGTGCGGTTTTCCTGATGCATTACTACTTAAAGCTTATGTCCTCTTTCTCATGCCTTCATCGAAGCGTTTGCGATTGTTCGCCAATCACCTTTTAACGTGCTGTTGCAAAGCTGCTCTACGCCGCGGGCTTCTTTCGCGAGTTCTGGCTTTCCAGTCATTTCCATGAGCCGTAATGCCAAATGAGGAGCTGTAGATTGCAGTCGGTCATCGGGTTCCATACTTTCAAGCACGTGCATCGCTTCCTGACCTTCCTGCAAAGCCTTCTTGTAATCTCCAAGCTGTTCAGTGCAGTAGCATGCCATCCGTCGAGCTTCAAAAGAGGCGAAATCATCCTGCGATTCTTCCGCGAACTTCGATGCTTCGTAGTAATGTTTGCGGGCTTCGTTGTATTTACCTTGACCGACCAAGCCACTTGATAAAGCAAAATTTGAAATGATGATAGTTGACAATCGCGACGGATCGTCAGTTGCGGTTGCCATGGCGAGGTCACGAGCTTCGCGATAGATGTTGATACTCTTCTCACTTTCACCTTTTGCGAGAAGCGCTCCGGCAAGCATCAATTGCACGGCGACTCCGAGTGAGTTCCAACCCTGTTGTTTCGCAATTCCTAGTGCTTGGTCAGCATATAGACGAACCTTATTCAATTGGCCATCTGAAGCTGCTGCGCCAATTTGAACAAATAACTTTCGGAAGTCAAATCCTGGACCTGAGCCCGGCAAGTGAGCGAGAATTTCTTGTGCTAAACCCGGCATGTCGAGCACTGGCTTCTGCGAGACGATCACTTCCGAGTGGTCCGCAGCCCACTTGTTCAATCGAAGTTCAGGAAGCCAGTCGGCAACCAGCACACGAACGCTCGAAGGCCAATACGAAACGTTAGCTAGCTCGCTTAACCACTTGGTCCATTCTTCGTGATCAGAGATCATAGGTGGCATCAACACCAATGCGATATGCTCGATGACACCGCTGAAGTGCATATGAAGCGAAACGTTCGTTGCAATCAAATCCTGGCACGACTCCATTTGCCCATTACTCTGCGCGGGTAGCCAACCCGAGGCCAGTTCCATCGATTTTAGATCTTCATCTGCAGCTTCGAATTCATCTGAAATATGCTGAACAAGTTGATGCGAATAAGTCGCAGAATCTTCAAATGGGACGGGTAGCACGATGAATAGATCGGCTAGCTCGCTTTCTTCTTCGGTATGCCAAGCGAGAAATGCATCGAGCATTCTGGCTGAATCTGTTTTTAAGCACCAACGTAAAATTTTAGCTTCTGGATTTGCAGTAAACGCATTCCAATTCCGAGTTAGGGTTCCCACACGTTGCATTACCGGGTTGTTTTTCATTCTGGCCTCGACTTCGAACCAGTCTTGGAAATCCAAGCCGTCTCTGGTTTGAGAGGAGCCGCTTCTGCAATCTCTTCAGGCGATTCAGGCTGGCAGGGTTTGGGTGATGCTGGGGCTCCTCCTGAGTTCAATTTCAGCATGACACCTTGGATTGAAATACCGGCAGGTCCGATATCAATAAAGTTCCCGCCAACTTTGAAGGACATTTGCTTCTGTGCTTCAAGAACAATCGTCAGCGCCTTGATATGGACTTCACCCCCCGCACCAGCTGCGATGAGAATATCACCACCGGCCTTCAGATGAACGTCACCGCCAACATTGGTCGAATATCCTGCACCAATTTTGTTATTTAACGGGCCCTCGACTGAAAGGTGAACACCACCGCTCCCAACTTTCTTGACTTCCTGTTTTTCAACGAAAATATCGACTCGGCCGCCAGCATCATTGTCACCCTTGCCAACTAGCAACTGAAAGTTGCCCTCAATGTGCTCCGCCTGGTCGCGTTTTATGGTTGAATTTTTATCGCGCCAAACAAGCTGATTTAAATCGCCTGCGTCCGACTTTGTTTTTTCGGTTCCGATGATTTCGTGTCGATCGTTATGGATGTGCTCTTTCGAATCGTTGAGAACATGCACATCCATATTCTTTTGAGCATGCATGAATAACTGCTCTTCATCCGCTTTGTCATCAAACATCAACTCGTTGTAGCCCTCACCTCCCTTGGAGCTATTGGTCTTGATGTAGCTTTTGGTTTTTTCAGCAGGCAGCGGATAGTGGGGAGGTTGCTTCGAGTTATAAACGCTTCCGATTATAAGCGGGCAATCTGGGTCGCCATCGATAAAATCGACCACGACTTCTTGGCCGACTCGCGGTATTGCCATCATGCCCCAGGACTTTCCAGCCATCGGCATCGCGACGCGAACCCAACTGAAAAGTTTATTGCCTTCACTAAACCTTTTACCGCGCCCCTCACGGTCCCAATGGTAGTGAACTTTGATTCGCCCGAATTCGTCGACGTGGATTTCGTC
>JANODQ010000466.1:0-5501 GCA_031412775.1 Pirellulaceae bacterium
CAATCGATCGTGGGCAAATCATCGGTGGTTTCATTCAGGGAATGGGATGGGTAACGAACGAGTGTTTAGTTTACGATGCTAGAGGCAAGCTCCTCTCGAACTCTCCGACCACCTACAAGATACCGGCCATCACGGACCTTCCTGAGGTATTCAATGTCGCGTTCTTTCCCAATCACGACAACCAACAAAACATTCGCGGTAGCAAAGCTGTAGGGGAGCCTCCGTTGATGATGGGTGTTGCAGTTTGGGCGGCGATGAAAGATGCGATGGGCTCGATCTCGAAGCTAAGTTCCTCGACGTTGAATTTGCCTGCAACAGGGGAAGTTTTGTTGGAGTGTATCGGGTTAGGTTTTCACGAAAAGGTTTCTCTCGAAGAGGCTTCCAAGGTGCAACTCGAAGAGGCTGTGACCTGATGTCCTACGAGTCGGCGTTTATTGAAAAACTGGCTCAGTTATCCCATTCAGGGCAACCTTTCGTTGCGGTGACGCTTGCTCAAGCACACGGAAGCACACCTCAGGACGCTGGCAGCAAGATGCTGGTGACTGCCTCAGGTATTCACAGTGGAACCGTTGGGGGTGGTAAAGTTGAAGCGAAAGCGATTGGTCTTGCTCAAGAGATGCTAGTCGGTGGTGAGCGGGTTCAATTGGTCGAATGGAACTTGAAACGCGATGTTGGTATGACCTGCGGCGGTTCGGTGAGTTTACTCTTCGAAACCTATAACATCGGCGTTTGGAAAATTGTGATTTTCGGAGCCGGACATGTTGCGCATGCTTTAACGAGTCTGCTGATGACTTTGCGGTGTCATGTTACAGTGATTGATCCAAGGCAAGAGTGGTTGGGTCGCATTCCGACGAGCCCTCAGATTCGGATTCGGCTTATGTCGGACCCTTCTCAATTCGTGAGCGAAATCGATAGCCAGTCATTCGTGCTATGCATGACGATGGGTCATGCTACAGACCGACCCATTTTAGAGGCGATACTCCGCTCGGATAAGGCTTTACCCTATCTTGGCGTAATAGGGAGTCGCGCGAAGCGGGCAGTCTTGTCGAAAGAATTGCTTGCCGTTGGACTAGAGCAATCAAGGATCGACTCGATCATCTGTCCGATTGGACTTCCCATTGGCCGTAACCATCCAGGCGAAATCGCGGTGAGTATTGCTGCTCAATTACTTGAAATTCGCGACGGCATGAGCTTGGCAAAACCACAATTGTCAGCGTAAGTGATCTCACGAGCACCTAGTTATTCTCGTGATGAAGGGAGTCTAAGTGCATCAGTTTCTTGAAATATGGTGATACGATAACAATCGCAACGCCAACGATCACTGCTGTCCAGCCTACGGTGGTGTATACCTGAGTTACACTTTCAGCGCCAAGCTCTTCACCGCCCCCTGTGGCGCTCGCAATCAATCCGGCCGCGAAATTGCCTAATGCTGAAGCGAAAAACCAAGTTCCCATAATAAGCCCAACCATATGTGGTAGTGCAAGCTTTGTCATTGCGGATAAACCTACGGGTGATAGGCATAGTTCGCCGGTTGTGTGCAATAAGTAAATCGCAAAAATAAAGATGACAGGTGTTAGCCCTTGGCCAGCCGCCAACGCTCCAGCGACGAGAACTAGAAATCCTGCACCCAGTTGAATCATGGCTAGACCAAATTTGGCAGGTGTCGATGGCTCTAACTTTCGAGCCGCTAAGAACGTCCAAAGGAATGCAAACACAGGCGCCAGGAGCACGATGTAAATTGCGTTGATCGACTGGAAGGTAGACGCCGGAATGTTGAAGCCAAACATATTACGATCTACACGTTGATCGGTGAACACGTTAAGCGACGAGCCAGCCTGTTCGAAAAGTGCCCAGAACAAAATCGATGCACCCATGAGGAACATGGCGACGAAAATACGATCGCGATCTTGAGACTGGAGAGTGGTTGCGGAGGTATAAAGGACGTAACTAGCTAAAGCAAGTCCGCAAACGCCGAGAAGCCATCCAACAACTGATTGATATTGAATCAGCTGCCAAACAATCACAACAGCAAAAACTGCCCCGATATATATCAACCATTCGGTCGTTATTCCGACACGAACTTGCTTCAATCGATCTGGGAATGGTGACTCACCTCGTCCCATGAGTAATGGCTTTCCTAACACAAATACGATCAATCCAAGTATCATACCTAAGCCTGCGGCACCAAAACCATATCTCCAACCAATCGTTTCACCGAGGTATCCAGCTATGATTGCACCAAGGGCGGCACCAAGGTTAATGCCCATGTAAAAAATGGTAAACGCGGGATCTTTGCGTTTATCATCGCGGTCATAGAGCGAGCCAACGATCGAAGAAATATTTGCTTTAAGAAACCCGGACCCAACGATGATAAAGCTAAGTGCAAGGTAAAAGAAATTGAGATAAAAACCATCTTGACCGCCGTCGCCTTCCAAGGCCATCAATATGTGTCCGAAGGTAAGCATGATCGCACCGAACAAGACTGCTTTTCGTTGTCCTAAGAAATTGTCGCCTAACCAGCCACCAATCGCTGGTGTGATGTAAACCAAAGAAGTGTAAGCTCCATAGATGATGTAAGCCTCTTCTTTGTCAAACAAGAAGTGTTGCATCAAGTAAAGAACGAGAAGTGCTCGCATACCATAGTAAGAAAATCGTTCCCACATCTCGGCAAAGAAGAGTACAAACAGACCGATGGGGTGCCCTAAAAACGTTCTGTTTTGTATTCCTCCACCGAGAGTGCTTGCTTCGGATGTCGGATTTTTATTTGCGGTAGGCTCGCTGTTATCCATGAATATATGCCTTCAGGTTACGCAACGATCGGTGCGGGAGCTAGTTTGTTTGGATGCCTGAGAACTCGGTATAGATTAACGCTTCAGCCCTACCGTGGATAGACTGCTATCGCGCACACAACCTTACGCTGGGCTGATGAAAACTGAACCTGACGCGGTAGTTTTGAAGTTGCGTAAATTCAAGAATTCCCGGTCAAAGGTTTCGTAGTTTACCTAGCCCATTCCAAGCGTTTGGATCTCTACTATCGCAGCTCACGTCGATTAAAGTAACGACCTCTCCCAATTATTTCTTTGTACTTTTCTCTGTGCCCACTGTTCCTCTGTGTTTCAAAAATTCGACTCGAGTAACAGAGATTGATTTGGTTAGCTGGAACTGCCGGGGGAGATGAAACACAGAGTCACAGAGGACACACAGCAGATGGAGGCGACAAATGCGTACAATACCGCAAGCCAAGGCGGGTTGGTTGAGATGGCCCACGGTTGACGGGCAAGCTATTCCTTAAGAATCGAGTTTCGTTTCAAAGCTGTTTGGTAATAGGTAATCTAAAGATGAATGTCGGCGGATCGTGTTGTAGTAGTTGATGTATTCGATTGGCTTCCGTGATGTGTTCTACTTCGCCTCGATCTTCTAAAAATGAAAACGCGTCTTGAAATGCAATCGTCTCATGCCAAAGCGGTACAAAGAGATACGCTGCCGCATAAATCCCCTGATACTTGCGTCTCGCAAAATCCTTCGCATGCCCTCCTTCGTGGAGAGCTATCGCGGGGATAACGCATGGTACAGTCGTTGTCGCAACAGCAAGGACTACGAACGACGACCAGATTCCAGCGAGTCCGTGATTAAAACAAGCCACATCGCAGTCATGTTGCGAAGATGCTACCCGACAAAACGTTCCATTTTTAACGATCGCAATGCCGAGGCATAAACTCAAAAAACAAGGGAATCTTTTCCGGATAGCCTGTTACAGCTAATCGCAACTGTCGCGGGCGGTAAGTAATCGCCAACTCCGAAAGAGGTTTTTCAGCCAGATGGCCGATTCGCTACGCGTCCACTGCCGCTTTGGCCATACCTCCTAACCGCGGCCGCCGTGTTGCTCGTATTGGACGTCATGCTCCGCAGAATAGATTTTGCATCAGCCACACTTTTTTGATTTGAACGAAGCGGCGTTATGTTTCGAGTCTTCATGGATAGGCTCTCCCGTGACATGACGAAGCATAAGTTGCTCCGATGCGTTCTTTCGAAACCATCCACTGACGATCGCTAAATTCTCTTCGCATCGAACGTAACCTGTGCCAACAATTTTGTCACTCTCGAGCCAATGCCGAAGTTGCTTCTCGAGCGACTTCGTAATGCGAGCGGTCTTGGGCGCTTCGACCGCATGCTCAACAACCCCGCGACGAATCAAGTACCAAATCGGTCTCTGGTCACACCCCTGAACTGGATAAATGCATGTCAACTGCTCTCGCGCACGAGCATGATCTTGCAAACGATTAGACATCCATTTAACCAGCTTCAAATCGTCGCGGTACCTACTGGCTTGTTCGAAATGTAAACCTAGAGCCGCTGCCTTCATCAATCGTTCAATCTCAACGGTTATCGATTCATCTCGACCAAGAAGAAAATCTCGTGCAAGATCAACTTGCTTTTGATAAACCGATCTCGAGCAGCCCTGTAGACACGGACCAACACAGTTTCCAATTTCGTGCCGCACACAGCCGGGCCTTATCTCCAAGTCGAACAACTGAAGCTGACCAGAGAAATGGAAAGTTGTCTTTTCGGAACAGTCACGCAATTGAAAAAATCGATTCAATACTTCAGCCACTCGACCGACACGATTCGCCCCCATCAAAGGACCTTCCCAAGCGACCGCGCGAGGATCAACATCGCGTGAAACATAAAACGTTTCAGCCGGCTTCCGACCTAAACAAAGAAAAACGCTCCGCTGTCGCTGAGGAATACCTTGCACGTTGAGCCGTGGAAGAAAATGGCGAATCAATTGCTGCTCGCGAAGTAGCGCCGCAAACTCACTCGGCTGGGTTTCCCAAACAATTCGACACGCCGACTGAGCAATTCTTCCGCTTTTTTCCTCTTCCTGTGTGGGCATGAAGTAGCTGAGCAAACGATTGCGAAGTGCCTTCGATTTGCCGACGTAAATCAATCTCCCAACGGCATCGATCATGCCGTAAACACCTGGAACTTTCGGCGCCCAACGTCTCACTTCAGCACGCAAACCATCGGTATCGCCATGCTCCACGAATCGTAATGCAGCAGGCGAATGAGGCATCAAACGATCAGGACCGAAGTCTGTAAAAGGGGCACCCTCGATCCACTTGCTCATGGCTAGCCTCCTGCTAATATCCCAGAACAAAAATTGTGCTGGTAGTTTTGTGCAAACAGCTTAAGCGGAACCCCTTAAACACTCAAGCCAAAACCTACGGAGACGCAATCGAGAACGCTAGCAATTCTTCGTCATTTCGGATGTAGATTGCGCCATTTGCAAACGCCGGGGCACACCAAACAACCTCACGACCAAAAGCGTTATTAGTGGGATTGATCAACTTGACTCTCGACGATTCGCGATAGCCCTCGGTATCCATCTCAGCGATGATCAGCTCCCCGCTTTCGTTGAACAATACAAATCGATCTTGGTAGCGGACCACAAACGCGGTCCCAGAACCTTGAGGTCTTTCGCTAACAGGCTTCGATGTTTC
>JANODQ010000467.1:0-9426 GCA_031412775.1 Pirellulaceae bacterium
GTAGTGTGGATTGTTGAAGAAGATGCTGGCTCCCAAGCGATTGTTTTTACAACACGCCGCGGTATCGAAGGGACAGCAATAAAGCTTCCTGACGAGTTTTCAGGTCCGTAGAAATCGCGGTTTCGGCGTTCCACATGCGAGCGAAAACGGTTAGCCCGACCGGGACACCTTTGACGAAGATGCAGTTCTGAATAGTTTATGTGTGAGGGTTGTAACACCGCAGTAACTACCTGTCCGTATTAATTTTCTCGTGATGACGACCATTCAATTTGACATCTTCAATGAATTAAACTTCGAAATTTAATCGAGTTACAACTTGCTCGGTTTTGTAATGTAGGTTATTCGGGGCTCATTGTTGTTGTTATCCCGGTACTGCCGTTTGCCGACTTCTGATCCGTTCCTTACGATGCAAGTTCTCCTAGTCGAAAACAATCTCGAAACTTTAGTGAGGCTATCCGAAATTGTTTCGGAGCTAGGTCATGGAGTTGTCGTTGCAACGAACGGGATTGAAGGGCTGGCACAATATCGAAAACATAACCCGCGATTTGTCATCGCTAATGTAACACTTGAAGGTATATCCGGGGTCGAGCTTTGCCGCGCTATTCGCCGGCGGCAGTCGATGAACTACACCTATCTTATACTGCTTACAAAAGCCGAAAATGACGAGAGCGTCGAATTGAGCATTGACTCCGGTGCTGACGATTATCTTTGCGAAACCTTCAGCCGCGACATGCTGCGACTGCGTTTAGAGGCGGGGAAACGTCTGATGACCCTTGGTGGTCGCGATATGATGATCTTTTCGCTCGCGAAGTTGGCAGAATGCCGCGATAACGACACGGGTAAGCATCTCGATCGGATGCGAGAGTACGCTAAGCTTTTAGCCTGCGAGCTCTCAACCTATCCCGAGTTCGAATCCATCATTGACGAACAGTTTATTGAGCTACTTTATCTTACCAGTCCGCTACACGATATTGGCAAGGTTGGCATCCCTGACGCGGTTTTGACAAAGCCAGGAAAACTAACATCCGACGAGTTTGCAGTGATGAAGACTCACACTGTAATCGGCGGCGAAACAATTCGCGCGACCGCCGCAGCATATCCGCAAGCGAGCTTCTTGAAGATGGCGATGGATGTCGTCATGTACCACCACGAGCGTTGGGACGGCACCGGTTATCCCGAAGGACTCGCAGGCAAAAACATTCCATTGTCTGCACGAATTGTCGCGCTGGCAGATGTTTACGATGCACTGACAAGTAAACGAGTTTACAAAGCGGCCTTCGACCATCAATCTGCTTTGAAAATTATCATCGACGGGCGGGGAACTCATTTTGATCCGACGCTTGTTGATGCATTTCTTCAAGTTCAGGACGCAATGGACGCAATCCGAATTGGCTTTGGCGACTTCCCGCAAGCCGCTCCCGCAACGATTGAACCCGTTTCCGTCGAGGACACAATTCCTCAAACTATTCAACCAGCAGCCACTACTCGCAGAGGGGCCCCTATTTTCGCTTCGGGAACTTCTCAAGATTCATCTTTCGTTGTGCAGTCGATCTAAAACTGCTTCAGCACTTTAAGTTGATCGCTTTGGATGATCAAAATCACTTTATTGGCTTTGTCTTAACCTGAATCGATCTTTTTCTTCGACAGTCTTCTTGGCTGCGCCTTCATCGGTATCCTTCTCTGATTCGGTGGACTCTAAAAAACTTGTGCGATTCTTCACATGTCATCAGTATTCATTTCCGTGGCACGCCGAGTATTCGATTGGGCTTGTATCGTCTAAAATTAAGATCTGTGTCGTCACCATTCGCCGTTTCCTGGATTTGATAAATCGCATGTCCGACCCAGAGATCGAATCGCCAAACACTGCTAGTTCGACGAGCCAGTTGCTCTCCCCGGTTTGGATGTCCAAGCTTGAACGCATGGAACTTGTGAGCCGAAAGATTTTTCGTGGTCGCATGAAAGGTGAGCGACGCAGTACTCGCAAGGGGCAGAGCGTCGAGTTCGCTGACTTCCGAAACTATGTTCCGGGGGACGATCTTCGGTTCATCGACTGGAATCTTTTCGCGCGGCTGGATCGACTGTATTTGAAATTGTTTCTTGAAGAAGAAGACCTTCATGTCTCGGTCATTATTGACGATACGCCTTCGATGCATTTTGGTAGTCCATCCAAGCTTTGGGCGGCCTCACAAATCGCCGCATCACTTGGCTATATCGGTCTGTGTCGTGGTGATCGCGTAAGCCTATCCAGTTTTCAGTCGACCAAGCCGCAAGTCTCTCGTGGACGATCGAACACTAGCCGCATGCTAAGCGGACTAACCGAGATTCACGATGCCTCTCTTGCCTCAATGTCAAAATCAAAGCCGACTGGTAGCCAAACCAATACCAAATCTTTGATTGGTTTTAACGCTGCGATGAAGGCTTTTTGTTCTAGAAATACAGGCAAGGGGATCATCGTTGTTGTCTCCGACTTGATGGATAAAAACGGATACGAAGCGGGTCTCAAGATGCTCCTCGCAAAAGAACTCGACATCTTTGTCATTCATCTTCTCTCACCGGAAGAAATTTCTCCGACTATCACAGGCGATCTCAAGCTGGTGGATTGTGAAGATGGCGATTCGCGTGAGGTGAGTATCTCTGCACCGATGCTCACAAGATATCAGAAGACCCTTGCAGGATTCATCGCGACGGCGAGAGATTTTTGTCAGCGTCGCGGAATTGCATACGTCTACACTAAAAGCGACGCATCGGTGGAAACGCTCATCGAACAGTACTTGCGGCTTCGAGGGCTTGTTCGATGACTTGGATCAATTCGTTATCTGCAATTCAGTGGATTGTTCTTTTATCGGTTCCGCCCCTCATTGTTGCGCTTTATTTTCTAAAACTAAAGCGATTATCTATCGATGTTCCAAGCACTTACCTTTGGCGAAAGACGATAGAGGATTCGCATGTCAACAGCCTGTGGCAACGCCTCCGCCGCAGTCTGCTGTTGCTGCTGCAGTTGCTTTTTGTTGCAGCGATTATTTTTGCATGTTTGCGTCCTGGTTGGAGCAGTTCGCAAAATATTGGACAGCGATCTATCTTGCTGATTGATAATTCGGCAAGCATGACTGCGACCGACGTAATACCAAACAGGATAGACGTTGCGAAAACGAAAGCAAAGGAAATCGTCCGCTCGATGACAGGCAACGATGTGGCTATGGTGATCGCGTTCTCTGACAGAGCCGATATCCAACAAGGTTTCACTGGCGATCGAAATCGTTTGATTGCTGCAATCGATAACATACCAGCGACCTCCCGAACAACCGATCTCAACGAAGCCATGCGGGCCGCTGCGGGGCTTGCGAACCCGGGACGCGTCAGCTTTGATGGAATGAATGATATTCAGGTCGCAGAAGCCCTACCTGCGACGGTCAATCTGTTCTCCGACGGTGGCTTTCTCAGCTTGACCGATTTTAATCTTGGAAATCTTTCGGTACGCTACGTTCCGATCGGTAGCGAGAAAATATCCAACGTTGCGATCGTGGCTTTTTCAATATTGCGAAACGAGGAACGTCCCGATGAGATTCAAGCTTATGCTCGAGTCGCTTCCTATGGCGAGAAAGCTTTGGAAGTCAGTGCGTCGCTATATCTCGATGACGCATTAATCGATGCAGTGAATATCAAGATAGAACCCGATAAGGAAGCGGGGGTCACTTTTGATCTGGCTAGCACGGATACAACGCGAGGTGTTTTTCGCTTAGTCCTAGATCACGACGACCAGCTCTTGGTTGACAATACGGCCTACGCGGTTACGCGGCCCGTTAAACCAGGAAATGTTTTGCTTGTTACCTCCGGAAATAAACCTCTTGAAAAGTCTGTTGAAACAGCAGCAGTTCAATCCATTGCCAGTGTTAGAATTGTCGATCCTTCGATCTTGATCGATGAAGCTGAATCGGAGCGACTTTTTCAAAGCGGCGATGTGGATCTTGTTATCTTTGATCAATGCCGACCCCAACGGATGCCGTCAGCTAATACGCTAATGATTGCAGCCACGCCACCTACGGGTGATTGGAGTCTTGGTGAAGTGACTGGACCGGTAAATTTAATTGATTTGGATCGCACCCATCCGATGATGGAATTCCTAGAGCTTGGTTCGGTCGGAATTGTCGAAGGCCAAGCGGTCACGCCTCCCGAAGGAGGGAAGGTCTTAATGCGAGCAGACATCGGATCGGTGTTCGCAATCGCGCCGCGAGGCCCTTACCAAGACGCGGTGTTGGGATTCGGTATCGTACGCCAGTCTGATAAAGGGACTGAATTGAATACCGACTGGGTACGCAAGCGAAGCTTCCCGCTTTTCATTTACGGCTGCATCGATTTTTTATCGGGAGGTGTGACACAACAAACGGCAATCACTGTTCAGCCCGGTCAACCGATCTCGCTTGTGCTTCCGAGTCGCTTCTCCGGATTCAATGTCGTCGGGCCCAATGGCATTAAGTCATCCATCGAACCAACTCCCGGGGGACAGCATGTCTTTACCTCAGCAGAATCGATCGGTGTCTATCGCGTTCAAGCATCAAGTCAAGCAGCAGCAGCCACCGATAATATGACATTAACTAACACCCATTCTCAAGCCAACAACAAAACGATTGACTTTTTCACATCGAATCTTTTCTCCCCACTTGAAAGCAACATTGCTACTGCACCTGACTTATCGATTGGCGGCGAGAAAGTTGCCGGATTGGTCGGCAAATCACCGACGCGAATCGAGTACTGGCGATGGTTACTTTCTGCAGGACTTTGCCTTGTCGTTTTCGAATGGTTTATTTACCATCGAAGACATTAGCATCGGAAACGTCATTCAATTTGCCTCCTAAATGACATGTCACTTTAATAAGCGAGTCGAGTAAAAATATGAAAAAGCCAGGTCTGTCACGTGACATTGAAGTTGAATGGGTCGTTTGGGTTGCTAGGGGACTCGCGATGTTCGTACTCAACTTTATGCTCACCGAAACGATTTTGGGTACTGAACATTTAATTCATCCGGGGCAATCGCCTCAGGAAGTCTTCGATCGAGCGTCACCAGGAGATCGGATTGTTTTTCTTCCTGGACTCCATCAACACAAACTCGGAAAACATCAATCGATCCTGTATATCGACAAGAGCGTCGAGATTGAACTCCAGGCCAATGCGACTCTCAAGCTTGCAGATGGGGAAACAATTTTGGAATCGATCGCCGAGATTACTACCGATCATGGAGCCCCCAAGAAGCTCGATGATTTAGCCGTTGGAGGCGAATATGATCTGGGGTTTAAGGATACTGTCTATACGCTCATTATCGACGGCGAGGGAACCGAGGGCAGACCGGACACATTCACTTGGGGATTTGGACCGCTGTTTTCTACTTACAAGACAAAGATTCCCATTACGGGAGATTGGCAAGAATTAAACAACGGGATCAAAATTCGATTCGACCAAGTACGTGGCCATAACAAGGGAAGTCTTTGGTTTTTATCCTATGATGGTCGTGAATCTTATGGCATACGCATAGGGCATGGGCTTCAAGATAAACCGATTGAGAATGTTCGAATTTATGGCAAAGGCACAATCGATCTGAATGCGACAAACAATGTCTCTCCGAGTGGGCTGGTTAAGGACATTAATGCTTGTGTCCTGATTCATGGCCGCGCCAAGAATATTACTGTCGAAGGAATCACGATGACCGATACGATGCGATCCGTGATGGTCTACGGCGAGCATACCGGGCAATTTTTAGCTGGTGGTGATGTTACACCGGGCGAATCATTTGACGCGGAGAAGATTTTGATCCAACACACGCGAACGATTAATCCGAAGGGAAGCGGATACTTGCTTGGACACCCTTCGCATCGGGGGCATTTGAAAGATGTAAAGTGCAATCATAACTATATGGAGACAAATACGACTTCGATCGAGCCGAACTTCCAGCTCGATGGCTATGAAGTGATCGACAACATCATTAAAAGCGATGGTCACGCGATTCACTGCTGGCGAAAGTCGATCAACGGACGGATTGAGGACAACATTCGCATTGACGATATTTCGGGCAAGTCGGTCGTTGTTCTTGGGGCTCCCGGTGGTTGGGAGAAACCGCAACCGCCAATACTTCGCAACAACCGGAATCATCTTAGCGATGGAACCAATTGAGTTCGTATAATGGGTTGGACCTGTTTTATAGGAATTGAACTAAACCTATCGAAACGGAAGTATCTAAATTTTAATTGCCATCAGTTTGCTGTCATGATGTCTGGCATTCACAAGTGATAGTGATGATGATTTTAGAATCCACATAGCGATTGCTTATGACTTTTATAATGATACGACTTTGTTTCAACGTCGTTTGCGTGGTAATGGGATTGGTCCACTACGGTGAAGCTCAAGAATTTGCCGAGCCGATAGCGACTGGAAAAGTATCCAATGAGCCGATGAAGCTTGAAGAAAGCCAAGCACTGTTTGTTTCCGGCACAAACGGGACTATAACTTTATAGTTCGCGACCCGTCCAACAACGAGTTTCGCTTCATGGTGCAGAAGAGTATTGACCAAGGAATGACTTGGGGTAAGCCCGTAGACTTCACCGATCAAGTCGCGGGAGAGGAGTTGAAGAATAGCTTCAAGTTCATTACTTCTGGACGCGGTGTTCAGACGCGCGATGGGATGTTGCTTCACAATTTTGTTCGGGTCGGCGCGGGCGTTACGTTGTTTGCGAGTCGAGATCATGGCGAGACCTGGAAACCACTTTGCGATATCCATCCAGGTGATGAATCGAAGATCGTGCAGCTGCCAGATGAATCGCTGATGGTCCATTCTAGACTCGATCCCGGTAAACGATTGGTTCATTATTCAAGGGATAACGGAAGGACATGGGAAAGTACCGACCTTGGTATGCCCGACCCGAGATGTAACGCGTGCATCATCCAGTACACATCCAAGCGGGACGGGCAATCAAAAGACATGTTGGTCTTTTGCAACGCAGCCTCCGATCAACGTCGGGAAAATCTCGCAGTCAGAATCAGCTATGACAACGGAAAGACTTGGAGTGCGGGCAAAGTAATCGACCGCGGTCCGTCTGCGTACTCCGAAATCACCGTTTTGCGCGATGGGAGCCTGGTAGTCTTGTACGAGCCCGGCCATTCTGAGATTCGGTTTGTGAGTTTTACTCTGGAAGCTTTGGCAGACGGAATCGATAACCAGTAAGGGTATTCGGAAACCAAATCCGGGGGGACAGCATATCTTTACTACCACAGAATCGATCGGTATCTATCACGTTCAATCATCATATCAAATTGGAACAGCATACGATGATACGACATTAAGCAACAACGATTCTCAAGCCAAAAACAAAACAATTGACGTTTTCATATCTCGTAAACCGAAACTTGCGGGACTCTAGATATGGCTTCGATTTCGTGAAGAACCACCCAGTGCAATCAAGTAGGAAACTAGGCTTCACGGTTTTGATTCTTAACGATCCACGGACGACGGTTGCACTGATGTTTCACCAATCATTCGCCACAATCCTTACGATCGCAAACTCAATCAAACGAAACAAGATTTCAATTCGTAGTCGGAGCTTTCGATCAAGAATTTTAGCCTAAGTTTTCCGATACGTTACTAGATTCGCGTATTGTCTCCAAGCGGCATATGCCTTATAGACGCGATACAGATCATCTGATGCTCTTTGCAAGCAACCGGCTCCCTATGAACAATGATTCGTCCGTAACACAGCTCCCAAAGTCGACTCAAGCACACGATCGCGAGTGGATTGCTGGAATGCAACCAAACTGCGAACTTGAGTCGAGAGTTGAGTTGCGGGTTTTTGATGAATTGTCCGATGTTCAGAAAGCGGTCGCTGATAATCTTGGGAACGACAGGCTTCGAATCACCCGTCCGATGCTCTCTGTGGTGATTCCCGTTTACAACGAACGTGAATCCGTAATCAAGGTCGTCGAAGCGGTAAAACGACTTCCGGTTAGCAAGCAAATTGTGATAGTCGACGACGGCAGCACCGATGGAACACAGGAAGCACTCCTTGGTATTCCGCAAGACGGATGCGTCGAGCTCTTTTTTCACTGCGTAAATCAAGGCAAAGGGGCCGCTCTTCAAACGGGATTCCGCCTGAGCGAGGGGAACATCGTCATTATTCAAGACGCTGATCTTGAGTATGATCCTCAAGACATTATGAAAGTCATTCAGCCAATTATCGATGGTCGAGCGACAGTCGTTTACGGATCGCGTTATCTGAATTCCGAGTCCGAAAACAGCTCCTGGCTTCATCGCGCCGGAAACGCCAGCCTTACCAGGCTCAGCAATTGGATAACCGGGCAAAAATTGACGGATATGGAAACGTGCTACAAAGCCTTTCGTCGTGATGTCTTGCAAAACATTCGAATCGAGCAGCCTCGATTTGGGTTTGAGCCAGAGATCACCGCAAAAATCTCTCGGCTAGGCATCCAAATCCCAGAAGTATCCATCAGCTATCGCGCTCGCTCTTGGCGCGAAGGGAAAAAGATCGGACTCAAAGACCTTTGGAACGCGATTTATTGCATTTTGCGATATCGCTAAAATCACTTGACAATTTGTGACGAAGCGTCAATAATTGACGCATGGTCGTTTTAACGAGAAAGCAAAGAGAAATCGCGGAACGAGAAGGCCAAATTTTGCGTCTTGCTCGGCCCATTCTGCTTCGCGAGGGCTATCAAGCGCTCAGTATGGATCGTTTGGCGACCTTAATGGAATACGCCAAAGGAACGCTCTACAACCACTTCCCAAACAAAGAAGAGATCGTAATTGCCTTGGCTATCGAGTCCATGGAATTGCGATTTCGCTTGTTTCAGTTCGGCTCGCAACTAAGTCACATCCCGCGAGAACGGCTGATGGGAATCGGTGCGGCTTGCGAGGTTTATACTCAGGCATGTCGCGACCATTTTGCAATCGAAGAATGGATCCGAAACAGCACGATCTGGGACAAGTCGAGTCCGCGTCGACAGGAGCTGATTCAACAATGCGAAAGCCGGTGCATGGGGGTTGTTTCGGGGATCGTTCGCGATGCGATGATGGCCGGAGACCTTATGCTTCGCAATGGCCTTTCGCCTGAAGAGATCATCTTCGGCTTCTGGGCTTTGAATTACGGTAGCCAAGTCCTTGCGGCAACTAGCCCATCGCTTGCCAAGCTAGGGATCACCGACGCTCCCAAAGCGATTCGTCATCACTGTTACACGTTGATGAATGGCTTCGGTTGGTCCCCACTACTGGGAGTCGACGAGCAATTCCAAAAGATGGATAAATTCAACCAACATATTCGAACCGAGTTCAACTTAAATGACTCCGTTTTGATAACAACTACCAATTAGTAAATCACAACAACCAACAGGAAATTTTTTTTGCTGAAAAAGTGACGCGCCGTCATAAGC
>JANODQ010000468.1:0-1612 GCA_031412775.1 Pirellulaceae bacterium
GCGACCTCTGGTCAGATCCAAACGGGTTCCGCCTATCAAGCTGGTTTGCGAGCCATATCAAACCTTCTCCGCTCCGTCGCAGACGATAGCGGCTCTCACCAAACGACTATCTTTCGTTATTCACGATGCGAACAAATTGCCGCACGGAAAGATAAACAGAAAGATACACCGAAGATTACAACAGGCGATCCCGTCCTTGCCGATGCAAGCGCGACTGCAGATGTTTTAGCGCGAACTATTCCAAGTAATCCTGATTCGATCTTGGAGCGTTTGAATTCAACACGCCCCTTTGCCCTAGACGTTTCGCCTGTCAAAGCCATCCAGAATGTCTCCGAACTCATATCTCAAGCCACTGGCGAACAAGCAGTTGTCTATTTAGTCGGTGATTTTCGCGATAAAGACTGGCGACAAAACGCGCAGATCAAATCGGCGTTAGAACCAATCGGTCAGAAAAATGTAAACATCGAACTGATCGACTGCGCGGCAATAGCTCATGAAAACCTGTCGATCGTCTCGCTTGTTCCCGACGAAGAGATACTTGCTGCGAGTGTTCCTTTGATGATGCGGGTGGAAGTTCGCAACAATGGGCAAACCGCTGTGAAGAACGTGAATATCACGCTTAAGCAATATGAGTTTGATGCGAGTCAAACTCAACCTCGCGTTGATCGCTTCGCTTCCGGAAATGAATCGACACTTCCGCCGGTAGTGATTGACACTATCGCTCCTGGCGAAACGGCTGTTGCGAGATCACAAATGGTGTTCCGCAAGAGTGGCTCCCAAGTGGTTCAAGCGACCATCAATGATGATGCATTGCCGGAAGATAACTCGTTTTCAGCAGTGCTCGATATTTTGGAAGGACAAGAACTGCTAGTGATCGATGGAGATGATCGACGAATGGGTGCTTTCTTCTTGGAAGCAACACTCAATCCAGGTGGACTGACGCGAACTGGCTGGAAGACTCGAAGCGAAGGCCCCGGATTCTTGCGAGACAACGACGCAGCAGTCCTTTCAAAGTTTGCAAGTATCGTTCTGATGAAGACGGCTTCACTTGATCCACGAGCATTAGCCAATTTAGAAAGCTACGTTCGCGATGGCGGTGGGCTGGCGATTTTTTTGGGCGGGAATCTTACTGAAGCAGAACTGCCGAAATGGAATCGTGATTGGTATCGCGATGGGCAAGGTTTAAGCCCCATGCCGGCCAATACGATCGTTGAACTTCCACGTCAGGATCTCGATTCGGCAACACCGGATATCCTGCCGCAACCACACCCGATCTTCGCTCCATTATTAGGTTCGAGCAATTCACCGCTTCAGTTTGTTCGCGTCTCCAAATACGTGCGACTCGATACAAAATCGAAAGCAGCAGATCACGACAAAGCCCTCAAGAGCCCTGACGCATTAACCCAACCTCCGAGCGATCTAGCTTTGGTAACCGAAGCGGATACGGATCTCAAACTTTTTAGGTCGGCTCCTCAAGTCGTCGCAAGTCTTCGCGATGGGAGCCCATTGATAGTCGACCATGGCATGGGAAAAGGTCACGTTGTCTTGACATCGATACCGCTAGATCCAGATTGGACTAACTGGCCTCAAGATCCGACGTTTGTTGTTACCA
>JANODQ010000469.1:0-5753 GCA_031412775.1 Pirellulaceae bacterium
GCCAACCACGCACGACTATCAACGTCGAAGATTTCTATGCACTTGGGCTGGCAACATTACTCGTCCAAGCACTTACTCGGAAGATTCATTACAGCAGCAATCTGGACGTAGTCCTTTTTGGCGAACAAGTCCGCACCGCCTCGCAAGCATTTTTGAACCGTGATCCTCTTGAGTGCGAGCGGTGGCTTCAATCTTGCTTCGATCAACTCTCTCAAGAACGCGATCGCTACTTTTCTCAGTCGGCTCATTTAATCGACCTAACATTGTTGGCTAAGACGACACTCCAAGGCTCGCTCGACAGACAACTTTCTGCACAACATCCACAGAACGTGCTTGCTTCAACTAAGATCGCTGAAAAACTCAGTCTGACCAACCCCAGTGCGTTGCAAGTGCTCATCCAAGGCATCGCATCGGGACGCATCGCAATTGCGGGCGGATCTGCAAACGAAGACACTTTCGCTACGTCTACACAAGATAAAACAGAAAGCCAATTAACGAACAACGCCCCTATCGACTACGCTGGGCAAGCACAGTCTACCCTCTATCGGCGTCTGCATGATGCTCGTCAAAGCTATCTTCGATTCGGAATGAATCCGCCAGAAGTATTTGCTCAAATGGAGCCAGGCATCGCTTGGGATTTCCCAACCTTTCTCACTAACGTCGGCTACAAAGCTGCCCTGCTTCACTAATTCACAGACGCTAACTACCCCGTCCCCACGCAATCGAAAATTGCATGGGAATCTTCTGACGGCAAGACGATCGACACGATCGCAAGTGGTTTCGTCGACGCATCTCTACCGCGGTCTGTCTTCAGCATCATATCGGATCTTGGAAAGCAATTTGATTATCACCAGATACCAACATTGGTCTTTGCGCACTGGCCAGACCGATGCTGCGACGCGTTTCAAGACATAGTGACTGCCACGCGCCGAACGTCAGCTTTGGGGCAGTGGACCACTCTTACGAATTACTTCGAATCAACCGGAAGTCCCTATTCCAATCAAAAGTTCACGGCCTCTCAATTCGCTTTACCCATCCAGAAAAGTCGCACTGTATTTCAACGCACTGCAACCGTGCAAAGTGCAATCCAACGAAAGCGATTTCAGATTGAATCGACTCTGAACCTTGCCGTTGTCATTGATTTGATTCTTCGAGGCAAAACGGCATTCTCTGAGGAAGCAGCTCAGATGGGCACAGAAGTCGACCAGCAGGATCTACTCACGCGATCCGCAAGCGATGAAATCCCAGCCGACACTTCTTCGCCAAGCGTTACCGTCCTAAAAGAAAAAGTTGGAATGGCGATAGCAAACTCCATTCCTCGCAATCCAAAGATCTCCGGTGCATCATCTGGTTTTTTAGTGCTCAATCCCCACTCCGGACCGCAACGAGTTTATCTTCCATCGATGAAACATCCTCTCGACTCACCTGACTCGCAACGAATCTACGCCACCCACTCGCACGTAGCAGGAACCGACATGGTCGTCGACCTTCCGCCGATGGGCGTTTTGCAACTTTCATCACCTGATAAATCGGCTGCAAGCTCCGCAAGAGCAAAGAGCCCACTCGCGCAAAGTCCGCTGATCGGTTCGAGTAACTGGCTCCTTGCGAACGAATTTATCGAGTGTCAAATCGATCCCAAGAGTGGTTACCTCCGCAGCTTGATGGTAGCTCGCAAACGTGGTGGAAAACTGAGCGGGATGCCTGCCATTGCGATTGATAAACCAAGCCTCGCCGCAGCGTCTCAGTACGCAACCCCATCCAAAGTTAGCAACCAGTACCTTTTTAACTCGCCTCTTCGCGCAACAATCATCAGTCGCGGCGAACTTGCTCACGAAGGAAAACGCTACGGGACATTCACTGCTGAATACACACTCTGGCGAGGTGCTCGACATGCAGATGTATCTGTCAGTTATACCCTCGACAGCGGACTTGCTACTTCCAAAAGCGATTCTCTTTGGAATCTCGCGCCCGTATGGAGAACGGCGTGGCCTAACCCCACCACAACTATCTCAACATGGGTTCATGGTGCAAAGACGAAAGCACAAGCCGCCAAGTCGGATGGGCATCAATTTTATGCTCCAGACCTCATCGAACTGGATGACGCAGAACATCGACTTTACTTAACATCAGGCGGTTCCCCGATCCACCGCCGAGTCGACTCACTGTTTCTGGAAACGCTTGTTCCCATGATGGATTCGCGAACGGGCTCTCATTCATTTCGATTAGGAATGGATTGGCCAAGGCCTTACCAAACATTCCTCGAATCGCTTGAAGAGCCATGGCTGGTAGCGGATGACCTAGGGACCTTTCAGTTAGGTGGAAGCCTGTGGATGGTTCAAGTCAACCAACCCAACGTTCGACTTGCATGCCAAAAGCTACTACACGACAGCAATTCCAAACCCAACGGTATTCGGCTAATGATTCAAGAGACTCACGGAAAGTCCATCAAGGGCAAACTATCTTTCTACCGCGATGCACTTGTTGCAACCAAAGTGCAAATCGATGGCACAGCGATTGAATCGCTCCAGATCGAAGCTGGGGAAGTCACTCTCCCGGTCGCTGCAAATGAATGCAGCTTTGTGGATGTCAGCTTCTAGGCGTCCGTGATATTCTTAAAACCGACGGTCTTCAATCGATTGGCAGTTTGTAGTGGTTAAGGGGGTAACAATTATGGCGATCCCATCGACGGCCGATAAGCCGATTAAGGCAAAGTTGATTTGGCGGCAAATCTTCTCTGCTAAGAAAACTTAAGAAACATTTGCTCATTGAAAAGGATTTCAATTAATGAAATGGTACATACGCTGGGGTGGTACGGGATGCGTTGCTGCAACTCTATTCGCTACCCAGGATTTGACCTACGCGTTGCCGCCCGTGGTCGAATCTCAATCACTTATTGTCGCAGAGGAAGACGGCGAAGACTCCTCGATTGAATTGGGGTCTGAAGAAGAATCTGATTTGATTGCGACGGACGTTGGCTTTCAATCAACCACTTCCGTAGCATACGACCAAACGGCCCCCGTAGCAGACCCTGCTGCGGCAAAGAAAGCCGCCGCTGCGAAGAAAAAAGCAGCCGCCGAACTCAAAAAGAAAGTCGCGACGGCCTACAAAGATCCATTCTATCTAAATGACTTTAGCTACCTGAAGAACCCTAACTACAAGGGTTACAATTACGGTGAAAAGCTCAAGGGCATGAAGATAGGTGACGAAGGTAAACTCGACTTGGGCGGCCAGTATCGCATGCGATATCATGGCGAAAACAATATGCGAGGACTCGGCCTTACGGGTCGCGACGATAATTTCTTACTTGAGCGTACTCGACTCTATGCGGATTATCGAATAACTAAACGAGCACGAGTCTACGCGGAAATACTTGATGCTAACAGCTCTTATGAGAACTTCGCTTTTCGCCAAATCGAAGAGAATCGTTGGGACATGAACAACCTCTTCGGAGATGCTGTTCTGGTTGATGGCGACGCGGGAAAGTTGACCGCACGCTTGGGCCGTCAAGAAATTCTTTTTGGTTCGCAACGATTGTTATCGCCTCTTGATTGGGCGAATACGCGTCGACGTTTCGATGGCGGCAGGTTGACATGGGCCAACGATGACCAGTCGACAGATTTTTTACTGTTGCGACCTGAGAACTTCAACCGTGTAAAGTTTGATTCGCCAAATCAGAATCAAGTTCTCTACGGTATCTATCACACCGCCAAGCAGTTCAAAAACCCAGTCGATTTTTATTGGCTGGCCTTTGAGGACGATCTCACTACCGAAAGGATTCATACGTTCGGTACAGCTCAAAAGGGTGATGTGGATGGATTCCTTTGGGATAACGAGTTTGGTTACCAACTGGGACGATCTGCCAACGGATCGGATGTCTCGGCAACCGCGTTGACCGGCGGTATTGGTCGTCGCCTATCGGAAACGATGAAGCCGACAATCATGTTCTATTACGACTACGCTAGTGGAGGTACAGCAACCGACTCGGGCTGGAATCAATTGTTCCCGCTAGGTCACAAGTACCTCGGCTTTATGGACTTCTTCGCTCGTCGAAACATCCATGACGTCAATGCGACCTTCTCGCTGAATCCAACTGAAAAATTCACGATGTTCGCTTGGTACCATTACTTTACTTTGGCGAATTCGGATCAAGGACCCTACAACATCACGGGAACCTCGTTCAATCCAGGTGGAACCGTAGGAAGTCGTGACCTTGGACAAGAGCTCGATTTGCTTGGTACCTACAAAGTAAACGCAAGAAGCGACCTTGTCCTTGGATACTCCCGATTCTTCACGGGTGATTACTATGACACGAGCACCCGCGCCAACGGCGCTGCTCTCTTCAATGGCGATGCCAATTTCTATTATGCCCAGTGGCATTACAATTTCTAATCGACCGCAATTCGACTAGAAAATGTTGGTGCTTGGCTCACCGTCTGGATTTCCAGCCAGCCATCGTCCCTGAGGGCGATGGCTGGTCAGTCGGATAGAAACATCCGTGCAATAATTTTTCGGCATTTTGCTCCCCCACGGAAGCAAGTTTCAAATATACTCCTCTCCAAGAAGCTCAGAGCGAAAGATTGGTGTCATCCTCTCCCGACACTTGATCGCAGAGTCTATTCGTATCTTGGAGGCACCAGGGTAATATTCTGAGTCCATTGCTGATTCTTCCATGGCAGTTTGTATTGAGATCGAATCATACTCCCTGGATAGTTTGAGCTGAGGTCACATGGTAGGGAGTCTTTGAAGTTGGGTATCACACCAAAGCAAGAAATGATTCTAGTTATCGATGATGACCCTGGCATGTCGACTATCATCGAAGGATTAACTGGCCTCAACCGGAGCCAAGTTATTCGAGCCGCAACACTTGTAGAGGGTATCGAACTTGCCGCGGCAAGTCGCTTTGATGTTGTGCTGCTGGATCATAGCCTTCCTGATGGCGAGGGCCTTGACCATATTCATACTTTGCTACTTCAAGATCGATTGCGGCCTGTCCTTTACATTACCGCACAATCGGGTTCGCAAACCGCGATTCAAGCGATCAAGCGAGGGGCTTACGAATATCTTTCCAAGCCACTTGATTTCAACCTGCTGCGAAAACGCATAGCAGAAGCGATCGAATACCGGCAATTAACCCGTCTGCCAGTGATGATTGAAAAAGAGTCTTCCGCAGGGATCGACAGTGACGTTTTGGTCGGAAGATGCCGCGCAATGCAAGATGTTTACAAAGCGATCGGACGCCTGGCTCCTCTTGCAACTCCGGCTCTGATCGAAGGTGAAGCCGGTACGGGTAAAGAGATGATTGCTCGTGCGATACACCAACACGGTAACTTCCAAGACACTCCATTTCAAATCATTAGCTCGGACGAATTCAATTCTAGATTGGCACAGACTGAAAAATCAACGAATCCACCCGATTCGATTTGGGCGGGCTTGGAGTCCGAATTTAACGGAACATTCCTCGTGGAGGAAATCGGTGAACTGACTCAAAATGTACAACAACGCGTTTTGCGCTGGCTACAAACCCCTCGATCGATCGAAGCAGAATTAACAAAGTGTAGATTGATTTTTTCTTCAACCATTCCTTGCCGCGAGCTTATTGAGACCAATCGCTTAAGAGGCGATTTGTTTTACTTTCTCAGTCCTTACATAATACGCGTACCGGCACTTCGCGATCGTCCCGAAGATTTTGATTTACTCATTGCTCACTTCATGCAGCGACTAGCACGCATTTCCTCCGCTGATGGTCGCTCATC
>JANODQ010000470.1:0-11166 GCA_031412775.1 Pirellulaceae bacterium
GGTGAGTCCAGTGGTCTCTGCAATGTTCGCAAACAACTGCGTCTTTGTCAGCGGCTTTTCTTTGCTAGCTGCGGCGGCTTTTGCCATCGGATAAATCCCTTTCGATAACTGAAATTTGAGTTCAACAACGTTGGAAGACTGAACACAACGCCTGAGGTCACGATTAAAAGCCTTCGTCTATAAATTGCAACTAGGAAAGGGGCTGTTTTCAGACAAAAAGCACTGAAATTCCTCAGAAAACCGATTTTTTAGTGAGTTTTCTTTAGCTTATCGGGTTTAAGTCACTCGCAAGGGTAATTCATCGTTGATTCGAGCAGATGGATCAAACTGAAAACAAAAACGGCTTTGTGGTTCACACAAAGCCGTTTTCGCGAAGATCGTTTTTGAAAATTTCGACTGATTGGTATCGATGAACTCGTCTGTTTATTTAGAACGAGAAAGAGAGTCCGAGGTCGATTCCGTGGAGGTAGAAGCTATCGTTAGCGAATCTTGGTTGTGGGGCTGTCGGTACAGCAATAGGAGTGACATCGATGTTCGTGTCGATAAGGCCGCTGGACATCGCTACATCTGGGAAGAACAGGAAGCTATAGCCAACATTAAACATCATCTTCTCGGTGACTTGGTAGCGAAGCTTCGCACCAGCCTCAGGCAAGAACGTGAAGACGTCTCGGGTTTGAGTTCCAATGTTTCGGGCGTAGAAGCCTTGATTGTTTTGGAGATTGTTTCCCGAGCCAGTGACGGTGCCAACCTGACGCATGTTTCCGAGGGAGACTTTGCTCAAAGTCGAAAAGGTCCAACAGCCTCGCGTGATATCCGTCGTGAATCCGATATGACCACCGTGGAAAGTGTTTTGTGTGCTGAACAGATCATTGAATGTTTCTACAGTTCCATCCGGCGCGCCGCCAGAAATACCATCGACTGTCCTCGACAAGATCCCTAACGAGTTGTCCAACCGAGCAAACGTATAACCGCCAAGTAGATCAGCCCGAGCCGTTTGGGCTCGTGCTAAAAGAAATCGACCGTAAGCTTCAGCTTGAAGGAAAGATGTTTGATTATTTACAGTGACCGAACCGGTGTCCGCGCCATTAGCGCCGGTGTCTAAAGCGACGAGGAAGACGTCTGGTGCTCCGTTGGAGACATTAAAGAACGGGAGTCCAAGTGATGTCGGATTCGGACCGTTGCTGACGAATGCCTGGGTTGTGTCACCCGTTAGCAACGTAGTAAACCGACCACCAACACCAGTCGTTTCACAATCGTCTAACCATATACCAAGGTTTGCACGAATCCCCGGAAGGAGTCCACCACCTAGAGGTGCTTGGTTACCCCCGGCGAGTACGTTGTTTGGATTCAAGCTTCCAACTGGCCCGGAAACGACCAACGGCGGTGTGCTGCTGTTAGGTCCCCACCAAAGTAACGCATCGACTTCAGCCCAGCCAAATTTCGCGAGTTTCGTTTCACAGGCATTCGTACCGCAACCTGATGTGCAGGGCATAGAAGCAGAACTGCCAACAACCGAGTCGTAGATGCTTTCGTTGCTGTAGGAAACGGGAGCCGACGGGATTTGATAGTTTGCAGAGCCCGGCGATTGTAGATGGCTTGCTGTGTAGAAGTCATCTTGCTCGTTTGGAGTACTGCTGAGGTCCGATACGGTGCCGGTATTTTTTCGGAAGACCTCAGGTCGAGTGTCACTTCCCAAAAATTGCGACTGAGTGTCGTTGTTTTCCGACACGAAGTTCGATTCGTCGCCGATGCGGCCGACGCTGCTTTGCGGACGTGCCGTTTCTTGCCCTGCGGCATGTTCGAGAACATTCGCGAGTCCTAGCGGAACCATCATCCCACCGAGGGCTAATGAAAGGGCCTTACGATTCTTATTCATGTTTGAGTCTCGCATTTCGATATTATTCCTACAACCTGTCCTTAAGGATCGACCGTTGCTTGCGATACCTGAGGAAAAATCGCTTCCAGCAGAACATTCCACCTAGGTTAACTATTTGCCTCAAACCACCTGTCTTCGCATCGATAGTGGCTTTAGAGGCGCAGATTTAAAACTCAACTGCACGCGATTCGGTTAAACTAAGGTCGGTTTCTAAAGTCGTCTTGCGGACCGAAAGGCGACAATCTGGCCGTTTCAAAACAAAGCCTAGTATCCAAAGCATTCCTGCACGGAAATTTCCTTATCGAAGACCAATATGAGCGATTCGACACCATCCTTTTCTGATAGCACGCCCAGTCTTACTTCGATCGCTACATCGACTGAATTCAAGATCTCTTCACGCCCTCGAGTCTCAGCCGGTTGGCGGATGCCGGGAGTGGCTCGGTACAAAATCAACCAGTGGATTCAACAGCTCTCAGCAGTCAATGCGCACGAAGAATCGCGCAAGTCGCTTACCGATCCACAGCTTCGCAAGGAAACTCGCTCGCTCCAATACCGCGCGAAAAGTGGAGAACCCGCCGAATCACTTTTGGCTGAGACCTATTCGCTGGTTCGTGAGGCGGGGCGTCGAGCCCTCAACATGAGGCACTACGATGTGCAAATCATTGGTGGGACCGCACTCTTTCATGGCTGTATTGCAGAGATGCAAACAGGCGAAGGTAAAACACTTACAGCGACTCTTCCGCTCATTCTTCACAGCGTGATTGGCAAAGGAGCTCACCTTGCAACCGTGAACGATTACCTTGCACAGCGAGACGCCGAATGGATGAAGCCAATCTATGATGCACTCGGGCTAAGCATTGGAATTGTGCTAACTGAAAGCCAACCGGACGAGCGGCGTCGTGCTTACAACGCCGATGTTACTTATGGAACGGCAAAAGAGTTCGGCTTCGATTTTCTGCGAGACCGATTGCTTATGCGAGCTTCGGGACGATCGTTGAACGACTTTTTAGGGGCTGGTAGCCAAGATCGATGGGCTTCCTCGGGCGATCAACCGGTTCAACGAGGAATGCATTTTTCGCTTGTCGATGAAGCCGATAGTATTCTCATCGATGAAGCTCGCACGCCCTTGATCATCGGATCGTTGGGAGATCAGACTCGCGAAATTGTTATTGCAACGTATCGATGGGCTGCTCAACATGCTCCCAAGTTTATCCTCAAAGAACATTACACTATTGAAGAAGAATCGCGCCGCATTGAATTGAACTCCAAGGGACGGGGATTCACGCGATCGCTACCACGCGAAGAGGACGTTCGACTTGCTTCGCTCTTAGACCTTTACGAATACATTGAACGTGCGATCCGAGTTCACTTGGACTACCACCTTGATCGTCAGTACGTCGTACGCGATGGCGAAATCGTAATCGTCGATGAGTTCACAGGTCGATTAGCCGAAGGTCGAAAATGGCGTGATGGCATTCACCAAGCGGTCGAAGCAAAGGAACAAATCGAAGTCTCTGTTCCCACCGGCCAAGCTGCACGAATCACCGTGCAAGATTTGTTTCTCCGATATAAATACCTAAGCGGTATGACTGGTACAGCAGCAAGCAGCGCAGGCGAACTGTATAAGATTTATAAAACGCCCGTTATCCAAGTTCCAACCAATCGACCTCCCCGCCGTGAGCGACTTGAAGACCGTGTCTATGGAACGATGCTTGATAAATTTGCGGCAATTGTCGATGACGTGAAGTCGATTCATGATCAAGGCCGGCCAGTGTTGATCGGCACGCGATCAATCGACAAATCGAATATCCTTGCCGACCTTCTACGCAAAGCGGGCATGACTGTTCAAGTCCTGAATGCGAACGAGATTGAAAGAGAAGCGGAGATCGTCGCCGAGGCAGGTAAGTACGGACAAATCACCGTGGCGACCAACATGGCCGGACGAGGAACGGACATCAAGCTTCAGCAGACGATTCGTGACATCGGTGGTATGTTCGTCATTTGTACCGAACTCCACGACGCAGCACGAATCGATAGGCAGCTCATCGGGCGCTGCGGTCGCCAGGGAGACCCAGGGACCTATCGCCAATATCTATCACTGGACGACGATATTCTTCGAAATGGATTGGGAACCAAAACTTCCGATCGCTTGAAGGCAATCGGCAAAGCCAGTCCAGGCCCATTCAACCGATACTCTCAGCTATTTGGAAAGGCTCAGCGTCGTGTAGAACGCAAATACTTCCGTCAGCGAATGGCACTTCTCTACCACGAAAAAGAACGAACGAAAATCCAACGCGAAATGGGCCAAGATCCGTATCTCGATACGGCAGAGTAAGTTTGCAGTTTGCAGTTTGCAGTGGGCAGTGGGCAGTGGGCAGTTTGCAGTGGGAGTAGACAGGTTTAGTGTTTGGTTCAATGATAGTCAGGGTCTCGCCTGATGAGAACTGAGCCGATGACGCTAGCGCCGGCGGCGAAGCTTTTACCTTGTCACGATAATCTCTAGCGTGATATTCGCGATATCAAATCAACTTTGAATTTGAAGAACATTCACCCCCAAAGCGACAAATGGTTCTCCGTACGGATCACAGCCAAGCGTAAAGGTCAAAAGCAATAAAGCATCGTGTCACTCTCAACGAAGAGCCTCACACGACAAAACGCTATCGAGCAAGTACAGCCAAACCTGCTAGCCAATAAGATTGACGAGCAATGAATAAGTCTCGCTAAGAAACGCACACCAACGATCACTAGCAGGCGACGCCATTTATTTCAGCAAGACATTGAGTATGCGTTATTCGGCAGCTTATTTCGCGACAATCAGAGTCAGCTGACCTTAAGCACGCCCTTGCTATCGCCAAAGCTATCGGCTTTCACACCCATCTGCTGTAGCATCCAAACGTAAAGATCGCACAGCGGCGTCTCTTTAGCGTACCGATGGTGTGAACCTGTTTTGATTCGGCCGCCCGCCTTTCCAACCAAGACAATCGGCAGATCGTCATGGTTATGCCGGTCACCGTCAGAGATACCGCTACCATAAACGATCATGCAGTTATCTAGCAACGACCCACTACCTTCATTGACACGCGCTAATGCATCAACGAAGTAGGCAAAATGTTCGGCGTGGAAAGTGTTGATCTTTTGGATCTTAGTCTGCTTCTCCGAACTCTTACCGTGGTGCGACACGTCATGATGGCCTTCGGGAACACCAATATTCGGGTAGCCTCGATTGTTTCCTTCGTTGCAAACCATGAACGTCGCGATACGCGTCGAGTCGCTCTGAATGGCGAGGGCTAAGAGATCCATCATTGACTTGCAGTGCTCCGACCAATCTCGAGGAACCCCAGCCGGTCTTGGAAAATTCGGAATACCATCTTCGCCCAGTTTGAGCTTGTCGCTGCGAACAAGTCGGTTTTCTACATCGCGTACCGCATAAAGGTATTCGTCGAGTTTTCGCTTATCAGCAGTACCGAGTTTCTTTTGCAAATCGTTTGCATCTTCGAGAACAAAGTCTAAAACGCTTTTACGCTGGGCTTGTCGCACCGACTTACTCTTGGCTTTTTCGGCTGCATTTTCGCCACCGAACAATCGATCAAAAACAGCCGACGGATTGTTCTCCTTTGCAAGAGGACTCGTCGCATTCCGCCAAGCGAGGTTGCTCGGATAAGCACAGCTATAACCGGAGTCGCAGTTGCCCGCTTGTGCACTTCCCTCTAAGCCTAACTCAAGGGAAGCAAACCTTGTTTTGCTCCCAAGGTTTTGTGCCATGACTTGATCAACGGAAACAGAGTTCTGAATGTCAGAACCATTAGTTTTTTTCGGATGGCTACCCGTTAAGAACGACGCACCGCTACGAGCGTGATCGCCGCCTCCGTCACCGTGGGCACGAGCGCCATCCAGCGTGAGCCCCGTCATCACGCTCACGTATTCGCGATGAGGTGCGAGGCACTCGAGGGTTTTATTCAGTTGATAGCGAGGTCCTTCTCCTGATGGTGTCCAAGCGGCCATGTGAGCGCCGTTGGGTACGCTAAAGAAAAGCGATCTCAAGGGTGCTTTAGTTTCTTCGGCGCTCATAACGCTACGAGTAATCGGAGCCATCGCTTCCAACCATGGCAAGCCAACAGCCGTTCCGACACCACGAAGGAGAGTGCGTCTGGAGATTCGTTTTGCAGACATGATTATGTTTCTTCTAAATAGACTTAATAAACCCAGGCGAGTGATGGCTAGCGACTAGCGACTAGTGGCTTGTCATTCTGTAGGCTATTCGAGCGATTCTAAATCATCGCGAACGCCTTTTCTTTGGAATGGATTGCTTAATACAATTTCGGTGACCATGGTGACGAATCGAAAATCATCAACTTTCGTTTTCGAAAAAATTTGATCAACAGCGCATCGGTCGTAGTACTCTAAGCCACGTCCAAGTGCAAAGGTCATCATCTTTTCGGTTAAGCAACGCACAAATTTTTCGGAGTTTTTCTCACGCATAATACGAATCAAGTCGCCTGCACTTTTGATTTTTTCGCCTGTTGGCATTTCGCCGCTAGCATCGATCTCTTCACCGGCATCACGCGTTCTCCATCGACCAACTGCGTCATAATTTTCCAACGCGAGTCCGAGCGGATCCATCAGTTTATGACACGATGCACACGCAGGGTCAGCGCGATGCTGTTCAATCCGCTCTCGCAAAGTCCCGTTAAGTTCGGCTTTATCCAGCTCGGGCACACCCGGTGGAGCTGGTGGCGGAGGCGTATTCAAAAGATTGTCCAGGATCCATTTTCCGCGTTTCACCGGGCTGGTTCGTGTCGGATTGCTTGTCACGGCTAAGACGGACGCTTGAGTCAAAATTCCACGCCGATTCTGGCCTACAAGCGACACCTTTCGGAATTGGTCTCCTTCGACCCCTGGAATACCATAAAACTTGGCAAGCTTCTCATTAAGGTAAGTAAAGTCCGCATCAAGCAACCGAAGAACACTTAAGTTGTTCCGCATCACACCAGCAAAAAAAGTATACGTTTCGCGCCGTGCAAGATCTCGTACTTCTTCGTTCCAAGTGGGGAACATCGCTTCGTTCGGTTCAAACATGTCCAGCTTACGAAGAGTCAGCCACTGACCTGCGAAGTTTTCCACAAAAGCGTTCGCACGGCGATCGTCAATCATCCGCTTCACTTGCCCTGCGAGCACTCCAGGTTCCCGAAGCTGCCTACGCCAAGCAAGGCTCAGCAATTGATCATCGGGAGCGGTGCTCCAAAGAAAATAACTGAGCCGCGACGCGAGTTCGAATTCGTTAACAAGAGGATACCCCTCGGGTGTCTTTGCTTCAGGAGTTTCGACTTTGAATAGAAAATTTGGCGATACAAGCATCGCTTGGATGGCGACTTGAACTGCTCCTTCGTAACTCTCACCATCGTCCATCGCGTTCTTGGACAGCGCAACAAATCGCTCAACTTCCGTAGTCGAAATCGGTCGGCGATAAATTTTTCTGGCGACTGCGGTCAAAACTTTCTTCAACGCGTCTTGCGGACCTTGCGTCACGTTCGGAACTGCGGTGATGATTCGAGTGTGGCTTTCCGGAAGCGACGACAAAGGTACAGCTTCGCTAGGCTTTTGACCAGAAATGCCCACTGAGTAGATGTGCAGATTACGATCCTCTTTGGGCTGCCCCTTCTTTCCTTCAACCTTTCCTTCAACGCTGTCGTCGTTCGTGAATGCGACCGAGATGTTTCTTTTTCCGGCCTTGAGTTTCATCATGACTTGATAGTCGTCACGTGTCTCTGGTGTTGCTTTGACATCGATCTCACGCACCTTCTTGCCATCGACGGAAATCAAGACGCGAGGCCCAACATTGCCGACTCTCGATCCACCTAAAAGCATGTTGAGATAATAAGTCCCAGACCAAGGAATCGTCTCATCCCATTTGATATCGGCGTTCGACCAAAGAGTAATCTCAGACGCCTTCGCAGCCCCGCCCGACTTTGGCTTAAGCTGTTCAAGCTTGTAGAAGTTCTCGAACATCGGTCCTGGTTCGGGAGCAATGATCGCTTTACGAGTGATATCCTCAGCGGCCTTAAGATACTTTTCCATCAGCAACGGCGGTAAGGTCAGAACGTCGCCAATATTGTCGAACCCATACCCAACGTCATCGCCAGGGAAGTCCATCGCGGGCTCATAATCAATGCCGAACAAATCGCGAATCGTGTTGCGATACTCGAACTTATTCAGCCGCCGAATCGTGATACTTCCCGGGTTGGGCGTCTTCCCGCATTCAACGTCGTTAATTGCAAGGTTGATCCAGTCAATCAGTTGCTTTCGTTTACTGTCGTCCAGCGGTTCTGCATCTGCGGGAGGCATATCCTTGATAGCCAAACGGACCGCAATCTTTTCCCAAGTCGCCCGCTCCTTCATGACCATCTTGGCCGATTTGAAATGAGTCAACGACAGTCCACCGTCCGCTTCCGATCCGCTGTGACACTCGATGCAGGCTGCTTTCAGAATCGGAATCACGCCCGTGGTGAACTCGGCGTTCCGTTTATCCCAGTCGACAGCCCAAAGCGGCGCTGCCAAAAAAAGGTAGATCGGAATAAAGATCCATGTTTTCATCATCTGAGTCGTATCGATTTCTTTCACGCAAATCTATCCTCGGGGTCGTCAGTCGCGTGGGAACGCGTGGCGACTTTGGTAAGATCAAAAACCTAGACAATACTTTCTAAGCTACCTCTCTCAGATCTACTTCTAATTATAACCCTAAAACCTAAGGAACAAGCGAATATGTCCCAGTGCAGCCTAGAGCAACTTACTATCAGCAAATGTACTCCCTGCGAAGGCGGTATCGATGCGATTTCTCTCGCGGATGCTGAAAAGCAGTTGGCGGTCCTGGATGGTTGGAAAATCGCTTCCGATGGAAAGTCGATTTCCAAGTCATGGAACCGCAAAAACTTCGTGAAATCAATCGATTTCTGCAATGCCATTGGACAGCTAGCAGAAGTAGAGCAGCATCATCCAGATCTCCATCTAACGGGCTATCGGCATGTTGAAGTGGTCCTTACAACCCATGCAATCGGCGGATTGAGCTTAAACGATTTTATCCTCGCAGCAAAAATCGATTCGCTGTAAGCTCAAAACGCGCAAGACCGGCTCTAATTTTGCAAGGTCTCTTAGCTCATTAAGCCGCCGGCGATAGCCGCGATAGTGGACTCGCCGGCGCAAGCGAATGGTTAATCGTCTGATCTCGGCTAACGCCCGAGGCTGAAGCATGTTGCACATTGAGTTGCCTGCGCTGATAGTAGTTTTGAGCAGGTCCCGTATTTTATCGCTCGCGAAATACGATACGACCTTTGGTAAGGTCGTACGGAGAAAGCTCCACTCGCACCTTGTCACCAGGGACGATTCGGATGAAGTTCTTCCGCATTTTTCCTGCAACGTGTGCAAGAACTTCATCTCCCGTTTCTAATTGGACTTTGAAACGAGTGTTGGCCAGGGCTGACATGACAGTCCCGTCCACTTCGAATGCCTCTTCGTTTTTTGCCATAAATTGCTTACTCGGCGATTTTCTTGGATCGATTTGCAGGTCGCCGTATCAAACTGATGGCTCCCGGGGTGAATTAACTAAATAGAATTATTAGTTATACTACTTCGCCCATAACTTCGTCTATTGGAATTATTCCTTGTCGCTCCCAGTATCTGAACCAATCTTGCCGTCATCTCCGACTTCCCAGCCGCCTGCACCGCAGTCAGCAGGCATCGATTCGGGATCGAAAACGGATGCGTCCCCATTTTTCTTCGTCTGCTGCCAGGAAGGAGCCGAACAAGCCGTAAAAGAGGCTCTCTGCGGCCCAGAAAAGCCGTTTCGCATGGCTTTTTCGCGTCCTGGCTTCCTAACGATGAAGTCCGAGTTCGGCGTTCCCGTGTGGTCACCGGCTGTTCCTGAGAACCAATTCGTCCGGTGCAGCGGGCACGCACTCGGAAGCGTTCAAGGTGAATCGGCTGACTTGTTGATCGACGAAATCCTTAACAAGTATGCGTCGATCGGGTGGGAAAATCTTCACATTTGGCAACGAGATATTGCTGTTCCTGGTTGGAATAACTTCGAACCGGGCCGTTCGGCACTCGCCAAATTGGTGGCAGATCAGTTTTCGCAGCGACTGCAGTCTTCATCGCAGGCTCCCTCCGATGGTCGCTTTGGTCGAATTAACCAGATCGCCAATTGGAACGAACGTGTGCTGGACATCGTCTTGATCGAGCCCAACTACTGGTGGGTCGGAACACACGTTGCAGACAAAATCCATCGCCGCTGGCCTGGTGGCGTCTTTATGATTGATCCTCCCGAAGACATGATCAGCCGAGCGTATCTCAAAATCGCCGAAGCAATGGCTTGGAGCCAACTGCCATTTCAACGCGGCGATGCGATTGTCGAAATCGGTAGCTCACCTGGAGGAGCCTGCCAGTACATGCTTGATCAAGGTTACAAAGTCACCGGAGTCGACCCGGCAGAGATGGACCCAAGCGTCGCGGCTCACCCGGCCTTTGAACACATTCGCGCCCGGAGCCTTCAAGTCAAAAGGAAAGTTTTCAGCAAGTTTCGGTGGTTGGTATGCGATGCGAACGTCGCTCCCAACTATACGCTCGACACGGTCGAAGGAATCGTGACCTACCCGTCGACTGCGATCGAAGGACTCTTGCTTACGATCAAACTTTCGGAGTGGTCCAAGGCTGCAGAAGTAAATAGTCACTTGGAACGCGTTGCTAGCTGGGGCTATACGCACACTATGGCACGCCAACTTTCTTATAATCGTCGCGAGTATTGTATCGCAGCATGGAAGTAGGACTGCGTCCGCGAAACTTTCTCTGTCTCAGTATCCTCCCTCACTTAAGCCAAATAAAACCTGAGCCGATGGCGCTAGCCACGGGTTTCGACTTCGCCACAATTTATCAGGTAGCAATTTTTCCAGATAGCGACCGTTTCTAATGAGAGCGGTCCACTTAGGACAATGGATGATAATATTAGTTATGCAGCGGCAGTAGGTTCCGCTTGCCGAGCGGAACCCTAAAAATTTAGCCGGCATGCAAACCTAACTTGTAACCTTTGGGATTCGCCCGGCAGGCAAACCCTACTTGGATGCGCAGTAGGTTCCGCTTGCCGAGCGGAACCCAAAAAAATCAGCTGACAGGCAAACCTAACTTATAACCCTTGTAACCTTTGGGGTTCGCCCGGCAGGCAAACCCTACTTGTCTGCCCACTCCGGACCGATTGCCTAGCTGTACCCTAAAAAAACATCAGGAATGCAATCCATTAATATAAC
>JANODQ010000471.1:0-4807 GCA_031412775.1 Pirellulaceae bacterium
AACATTCTCTGGAGCGAATGCATCGACATCTTTGGAAGGTGAAACCGCATCCAAGACGACCCGCGTATCGATTTGATCCGGCAGCGGAAGCTGGACAAGAATTCCGTGAACAGCCGGGTCCGAATTCAACTGGGCAATCAAAGCGAGTAGATCGGACTGTGAAGTCGACGCTGGGAGCCGAGTCAAACGACTTTTCATGCCAGCTTTTTCGCAAGCGATCTCTTTGTTCCGAACGTAAACTTGGCTGCCTGGATCGTCACCAACCAGGATCGCCGCCAAGCACGGCTGAACGCCCGATTCAGCAATAAATGCAGCTACGGCTTGTTGGATTTCGCCGCGAATAGTCATGGCGATCGATTTGCCATCCAAAATGCGAGCAGTCATGTTCGGTTTCAAGGTCTTTCGTCTGAATTAAGGAATCAACGTGTTTTTTTGGGGGGGTACGCCATTGAAGCGGTAGGACGCGAACCGCCCCATACCAAGGTCGTATTGTTGTCGAGCTAGTTTTGCCGAGGGATTTACCGTACGGCTCGCCTTGAAATGCTTTCAATCAGCCGCGTTACTTCAATCAGCCCCGTTACCGATTGTCTTTCAACCCAGTTAATGACATAGTCCAAAAATCCAGGACTCGTTATATTACACGCAGTCGGTGCATCTTCGCAGCCCAGCACTTTTGGGTCAGCTTGCGAAATTCGTTTCGCACCCGACGCCATTCCACACTCTCGCTTGTAAGAAAAAAGACATGTCGGACGAAGAGAAGTTAAGCCCAGTCGAGATCATCAAGGAAGCCAGCAATTACCTTCGCGGTACCATCGGCTCGGAACTTCAGGCTGACACAACCCATTTTAGCAAACCCGATATTCAGCTACTGAAGTTTCACGGTACCTACCAGCAAGACGATCGAGAAACGCGAGTCACCAGCAGCGAAGGTGGAAAAAGCGAGAAGTCCTTTTCGTTCATGGTGCGCTGCCGTATTCCGGCTGGGATCATGACCAGCGATCATCTTCTTTCATACCTAGATCTTTGCGACGAGATTGGTAATAGCACCGTCAAGGTAACGACTCGACAAGCGATTCAGCTTCACGGGATCATTAAATCCGATCTTAAGAAATGCATTCGACGCATCAACGATGTTGGGCAAAGCACCCTCTCAGCATGTGGTGACGTGAATCGAAACGTCATGGCTTGCCCTGCTCCATATCAAGACGGCATTCGGCCTCAAATACAGAAGCTAGCATACGATTTGGCGATGCACCTTGCACCCCAATCAAAGGCATATCACGAACTGTGGTTGACTGACGATGAGACGGGCGAGAAAACACTTGCCGGTGGTAGCGACGAGTTCTTCGAACCGATTTACGGCAAGGTTTATCTGCCAAGAAAATTCAAGACGGCGATCGCTCTGCCTAACGACAATTGCGTTGATGTTTATACAAACTGCTTAGGTTATATCGCAGTCATTCGTAACGGTGGACTCGTTGGATATAACGTCACCGTTGGCGGTGGGCTGGGAACAACCCCAGCGATCAAGAAGACGGCTCCGATGTTGGCTCGTCGCATGGCTTTTTGTACTCCTGAACAGGCTGTCGCCGTCGGTGAAGCCGTTGTGAAAGTGCAACGTGATTTTGGCAATCGCGGTGATCGCAAAGTCGGTCGCTTAAAGTATTTGATTGCATCGCGAGGGATTGAGTGGTTCCGCTCCAAAGTCGAAGAATATTTGGGCGAGAAACTTGCGGATTGTACTTCCGACGATGTTACCGAGCACAACGACCATATCGGTTGGGATCAACAGGGTGATGGCAAGTGGTTCTACGGCTTCAACGTTGAAAATGGTCGCTTATATGACGACGAAAATCGCCAGTGGAAAAAGGCACTTCGTGACATCTGCACGATTCTCAAACCAGAGATTCGACTGACCGCCCATCAAAGCATCTTGTTCTGCAACATCGAAGAAAAAGACAAGCAGAAACTTGAGCGGCTCATCAAGGGCTACGGACTTCCGTTGAGCGAAGAGATTTCGACGGTTCGACGTTGGTCTATCGCATGCGTCGCGCTGCCAACTTGCAGCCTTGCAATTACTGAAAGCGAACGCGTCTTGCCGAGCGTCATCGACGAGATGGAAGTCGAACTCCAGAAGCTTGGCCTCGAGAAAGAGAAGTTTACCGTTCGAATGACCGGTTGCCCCAATGGTTGCGCGAGACCTTACAACGCTGACATCGGCTTGGTAGGAAAAGCTAAGGGAAAGTACACACTTTTCCTTGGTGGCACCCGAATCGGTACGCGATTGGCCTTTATCCATAAAGACTTGGTCCCGATGGAACACATTGTCCCGACGCTCAAACCAATTTTCACGGCATTCCGAGACCTTCGGCAGCCGGAAGAAAGTTTTGGTGACTTCTGCAACCGCATGGGGAACACAAGACTTCAAGCATTCGTCTAAGTAATTTTCGTCTAAGTAATTAACGGGTCGAACATTCGGAACCTCCCTCGACCTTTCCGTCAATAAAAACGGCAATTGTCTATCAATACGTTGCTATAGCCACGCATATGTATATTCTTAATAGTCGGATCGGCACTTGTTTTACCGATCCAAGAAGAGACGCCCAGTAGAATAAGATGGAACGAATTAGCTGATTTCGATCGATCGAATCGGTTACATTAGAGAAGCCCACCCCACCAACAAAGTCTTGTCGCCGATCGGCAGCTTCCCAGCATTCGTCGGCCTCCGCAAAAATTCTGTTCGACCAAGCACTTACAGCCTTCCGTGACAAATAAGGTGCCCCATGCAAAAACCTTGGCAAATTTCTCGCAGAACCATTCTTCGCGGTGCGGGAACTTCAATTGCTCTTCCTTGGTTAGATGCCATGGTAACCAGTCCAACGCGAGCCAACCCTGTAACGTCTGGCCCGCCAGTCAGATTGGCGTTCTTCTATGTTCCCAACGGTGTGAACATGGATACGTGGAGACCTTCCAGCGAAAGCTCGCTCGATGAACTTCCCGCAACGCTCAAGGCACTGCAACCAATTAAAGATAACGTCACCGTGATTAGCGGTCTCGCTGCGGACCACTGCGATGGTAATGTAGCTTCACACGAGCCAGCCGGTGGAGGGTTTTTAGTTGGTGCCAAGTGCAAGCACTCGGAAGAGCCAGAAGTGGGCGGAGTATCGGTCGACCAAGTAGCTGCGCGCGAAATCGGACTAAAGACGCCGATTGATTCGCTTGCCCTGGGTATTGATCCTGGATATCGCGGCGACCACGGCTACAGCGGGACTTACATGTCACACATCTCGTGGCGTAGCAAGACTACTCCTGCCGCCCTGGAAATGAATCCGCGTGAACTTTACAACCGACTCTTCCGTGGCAAGCGGCCCAAGCAACCAGATTGGACAAAGTCAACCGAAGAAGTAGAAGCAACGCTAAGCGAATCGAGTATCGAAAAAAGTATTCTCGACCTTGCACGCGATGACACCAAGTCGCTTCAGCGCCGCCTTGGATATAGTGACCAACGTAAGCTGGAAGAGTACCTAGATGGCATACGCAACATCGAGCGACAGATTGCGTTGGCAAGCAAGGATTCAGAATCCCATCACCGCGAAGCTTTTCGTGACGCTCCATCAGTAAGCGGGCACGATGAAGATATCGATAGCCAACTGAGACAAATCATCATCCCCGATGGAAAGGGTATTCCGAAGGTTTACGCCGACCACGTCAATCTCATGCTAGACATGCTTGTGTTGGCGTTTCAAACCGACACAACTCGTCTAGCAAGTTTCCTTTTCTCTAACGAAAAATCGGGACGAGCGTATCCCGAGATTAATGCGAGCGGCTCGCACCACTCGACTTCCCATCACGGAAAAAAGGAAGAGAACCTGGTTCAGCTCACACGCATCAACACCCATCACATTGATCTATTCGCGAGGATGCTTACCCGCATGTCACAGATCAGCGAGGGAGAGCGCTCGCTTTTGGATAACGTGATGATTTGTTATGGATCGGGAATCAGCGACGGCAACAAACACAATCATGATGACCTCCCAATTTTGGTAGCGGGTGGAGCAGGCGGTACATTGACTGGAGGCCGACATCTTTTATTTAAAGAGAAGACTCCGATCTGTAACTTGTACGTTGACATGCTTCAGAGGGCCGGGATCGACAAGAGCTCCTTCGGCGACAGCACAGGGAGACTGGTTGGGCTCAGCTAACACGAATCGAAGTAGAACAATGAGCCCTATTTTCATCAAACTCGCAAGTAATTTCTTACGCACAAAAGCTATCGCGATTCTGCTGATAGTTCTCTCCACGAGCGCCTCCGCACAGCAAAGTTCCGACAACGAAAAGGCTCCGAATGTTGAGTCTGTAGAAGTCGCTAAAGACTCGGAAGACTCGCCTAAGGCGACCGAGAAAGAGGCCGATGAACGAAAGAAGAAGGAGGAGGAAAAAGCCCGCGAGCAAGAAAAAAAGAAAGAACGTGAGAAGGAAGTAGCCCTTGCTAAAGCGAAAGCCAAACAAGCTGAAGAAGACCCTCTCTCATTTGACCGTAATATCAACGGTTTGCTTGGACGGTACTGCTATAAGTGCCATAACGCCGATAAGGCCAACGGCGATGTGAATCTTGCCCAAGACTCAAACCCACGATTGATTTTGGAGAACGCAATCGTATGGGAGTCTGCACTTAGCCGCGTAGAGGCTCACGAGATGCCCCCCGAGGATGCGAAGCAACAACCGTCAGATAAAGACCGCGAATTGATCGCCGCATTCCTAAAAAAGACCCTTAGCCAACTCAATTGCGATTCACAAAACAACCCAG
>JANODQ010000472.1:0-3801 GCA_031412775.1 Pirellulaceae bacterium
GAAGTAAACAGGATGGATGACGTTACCCTTGAAGAACAAAAAGGTTAAATTGAAGCTTTGCTTTGATGCCCCAAAGCCGCCAGGACTTCGGCGGGAATTCCATTTTGAAGCCTTGTTTCTGTGATTGAAAGCCCATGACAATATATTTTGCCGAAGGAAGCACGAGTAAGGAATTTTCATCCGAGGAGATGTTCCAGACGCTCGAAAGCGTCCTCCAGAAAATCAACCCGAAAAAAGTGCTCGCGCTTCCCCCGGATCACACTCGCTACGACAGTCGGGCCGGCGAGCTAACGGTGATGACTCACAAGATTCTCGGAGATCGACTTGTGGACGTGATGCCCGCGCTGGGGACTCACGAACCCATGGACGCGTCGCAGCTTGATCGGATGTTTCCTGAACTGCCGCACTCGCTTGTTCGAGCCCACCACTGGCGCAAAGACGTTGTTCGGCTGGGAATGGTCGATGCTGATTTTGTGAACGCTGCGACTGAGGGTGTTTATTCAAAGGCATGGCCTGCCGAAGCGAACAAGCTCTTGGTGGAAGGTGGACATGACTTGATACTTTCTCTCGGCCAGGTTGTTCCTCATGAAGTAATCGGAATGGCCAACTACACCAAGAACATCTTCGTAGGTGTTGGCGGAAGTGCCGGAATTCATGAGAGCCACTACCTAAGTGCTTTATACGGTATGGAACGTATCATGGGCCGCGCCGACACACCGCTTCGGCGTGTTCTGAATCGCGCTGCAGATCTCTACTGCCAGGATTTGCCAATCGTCTATGTACTGACGGTTGTGGAAGCGACTGCGGAGGGACGTAAAGTAGTTCGCGGGCTGTACATTGGTGACGAACACAAAATATTCGATGTGGCAAGCGAGCTCGCGGCGAAGGTGAACTGCTTTCGATTACCGACGCCGCCACAAACGGTCGTCGTGACGATGTCGGCAAAAAAGTATTCGAAAACTTGGCTCGCTAATAAAGCAATCTATCGAACCCGCATGGCCATTGGCGATGGGGGAACCCTAGTCATCATCGCTCCGGGAGTAAAAACCTTCGGCGAAGATCCTGACGTAGATCGATTAATACGAAAGTATGGCTACCGAACCACTCCCGAGGTTCTATCCTATGTCGAGCAAGATACCGATCTACAAAATAATCTTTCGGCAGCAGCTCACCTGATTCACGGCTCGTCCGAAAATCGCTTTCGAATCGTTTACTGCACCGAAGCACTCTCTGAAGCGGAAGTCCGTTCGGTGGGCTATGATTTCATGCCCGTTGCCCAGGCCACTTCGCTATACGATGTCGATGGCAAGCAAGATGGTTGGTATGAGTCTTCAACTGGAGAGCCGTTCTATTACATCAGCGACCCAGGTCTAGGACTTTGGATGCACGAAAAACACCAATATGCGTTTTAGTCAGGAAGTCCTCTTAACGCACAACCCCTTCCCCCCAAGCGGCGACAAGTCCCAGCACTCCAAAAGGATTAACGCGTGCTCATATCTACACTTAGTCCGCCAGCAGCCGGGACGTAGGCGTAACGAGTGTAGTCCATCATCATTCGGTGGCTGCTAAATCGCCAAGCGCACGTGCTAATACTGTTCATCATCATCTTGATCCACTTTCGTGGCAAACCATCGCGATCACGGTTATAGAAAGCGGGGATGATTTCATTCTCGAGCGTTTCGTACAAGTACTGGGCGTCACGTTTGTCGGTGATCTTGTCATCGGTGTGGCTTGTTCCCTTGCCAATGGCAAAACCGTTGGAGCCATCGTAAGCCTCGGCCCACCATCCATCCAAAATGCTGAAATTCAATCCGCCATTCAAGACGACCTTTTGCCCGCTTGTCCCGGATGCTTCCAAAGGACGACGAGGATTATTCAACCACACGTCAACTCCTTGGATCAAGTGTCGACAAACGTTGATATCGTAGTCTTCCAGGAATGCGACACGCCCTCGGAAACGGGGATCCAAACGCAAGTTAGCGATCTCTTGAATAAACCGCTTTCCAGGTTCGTCTTTCGGGTGAGCCTTGCCTGCGTAAATTAGTTGGACTGGTCGCTCTGTGCTATGAAGCAACGTGGTTACTCGTTCAAGATCACTGAAAATCAAGTTGGCTCGTTTGTAAGTTGCGAATCTTCTTCCAAAACCGATGGTGAGAATGTTCGGGTCCAGCAAGTGTCGAGCTTCTTCTAGCATTTGATCGCTTTCGCCTCGACGACGGCATTGTCGTGAGATACGGCGGCGGACGAATGTCAGGAGCAGACTCTTGAGGGCGTTGTGTGCTTCCCAAAGTTCACCTGGCTCAACGTTATGGATATTTTGCCACAAGTCAGGCTCGGCCAACCGTGATTGCCAATGGGCTGGAAAGTGGCGATCGTAGAGCTGCTGCATTTGCCAAGCGAGCCAGCTTGGTACGTGGACACCGTTGGTAATGTGTCCGATTGGAATTTGTTCTTCAGTTCGATCTGGCCAAAGCGACCGCCAAGCACGACGTGAGATATGTCCGTGAAGCTGTGAAACCGCGTTCGCGCGTCGTGATAGCTTCAAACCAATAACAGTCATACAAAACGTTTCACCCGAGTCACCAGGATGAACGCGTCCCAAGCCCATCAAGCCGTCATGACTGAGTCCTATAGAATCTCGAAGCGGGCCAAGATGCTCTTCGATCAGGTTGCCATCGAAGCGATCATGACCAGCCGGAACAGGGGTGTGGGTTGTAAAGATGGTCGATTGAGCTGTCTCACGATAAGCATCCTCGTAGCTCATTCCATCGTCGATCATTCTTTCACGAATGACTTCCAGTGGAGCAAACGCGCTGTGTCCTTCGTTTAGATGGTATACGCCAGGAGTGATTCCCGCGGCTCGCAATGCCTTGACGCCGCCAACACCCAGCACGAGTTCTTGGCGAATTCGAGTTCGTTCGTCACCGCCGTAGAGCCGGCTAGTCAATTCGCGATCTTCCGGACGGTTGCCCTCAACATTGCAATCCAGCAACAGCAAGCGGACGCGGCCAACTTTTAAAGTCCATACCTTAGCTAGAAGCCGTCCGTTTCGCGTATCGATCGAAATCATGATCGGCGAGCCATCTTCGTTTGTGGCTGCCTCGATAGGCAAATTCTCGACACGCGTTTCAATATATTCTTCGTGCTGATAGCCTTCGCTGTTCAAATGCTGTTTGAAGTAGCCATGCGAGTAATACAAGCCAATTCCTACCAACGGCACGCCGAGTCCGCTCGCACTCTTAACGTGATCGCCCGACAAAACCCCCAACCCGCCAGAATAAATCGGAAGCGATTCGTGAATGCCAAACTCGGCAGAGAAATACGCGACAGGCTTGGCTCCAAGTACTCCGGCATTGGTCGAAGCCCATGTCGAACCTGCTTCGAGATATTCTCTTAATCGGCGGTATGCGTAGTTTACGCGGCTGTGCAAAACCATTTCGGTTGCTCGCACCGAAAGTCGCTCGGGCGTGAACTCACGAAGCAGTGCAATCGGGTTATGATCCAACTGCCGCCAGCGAATGGGATCGATATCTCGGAAGAGATTGGTCACCTCTGGATGCCAACTCCACCAAAGGTTTTTTGCCAAAGCCATACACTTGTCGTACAGTTGGTCTGCTCCTAGCTCGCTGCCGAAATGAATTGGCGTTGTATCGACTTCAGGGGTCCATTCCAATTGCGTCATGACGATCCTTTAACACTTTCAAATTAGAAAAAGTAGTTGACGTCGTAGTTATAGCGAACTACGAACAAGAAAACAAAGGTGTACTCAAAGTCCTTCTTGTTTAGTCCCCCCTTTCATCA
>JANODQ010000473.1:0-2669 GCA_031412775.1 Pirellulaceae bacterium
AGCAAGAACTTTGATTTCGTAAAAACCATCAACCGGAACTCCGTCTAAGAAATCGTTGATAAATCCATATCCTCCAACGTGTTTGTCCGAGTCCATACACTCATAAACATTCAAATATCGATTGTCATATTCTCGTTGCGCATTTGTTGACTTGGCCTTCGTCTGAAAATTCTCTTTAAAGTGCCAATTCTGAACCTGCGACTGTTGCTGGAGTGCGAAAACCTTCTCAACGATCATGTCGGCTGCATCAAGATATTGGTCAACTAAATAGCCCGAAGTCTGGAGAACATCGCCAAGATTCTCCATGTTCTCCTCCGATTGATCGCGGGGGAACTTGGTGGTGGGATCGAAAGCGGCCATGTTCAAACCGAAAAGATCACCAATTGTATTGATGTACTCGCGACGATTCAGGCGGCGAAGCACAGTGCTTCCACCGGTGCTTGCAAGATTCTCGCGGCCTTGGCCCAAAGCCTTAGTCGCCTGTTCAATAAATGATCTGAGCTCACTAGCTGGAGGCTGTTTAGCCTTCTTTGGCGGCATGTCCCCAAGATTGATTTGATCCAAAATGTCTTTTAGATCATTTAGCGTGTCTGCTTTAGCTACTGGAATCAAAAGCTCATCAAAACGTCTATCGCCTTCCTGTTTGTTGGCTCCATGACAGTTGTTACAGTACCTTGTAAGGAAGCTTTGGATTTGAACAGCGTTATTCGCCGCTTGGATCTGATTGCTTGCACCGGTAAACAATACCGCTGTGAGCAACACAAGAGTTGTAAAGAATATTAATGGAGATCGATGCATGGGAGTTGATGTGAGAGAATGATGCTCTTAGTTGGGTTCACGAGCCTATGGCTTGAACTTGTGTGAAAACGATTAGTAACAAAATGCTGTTGTTAAGGACCTAAATCCGATATTGGTTTAATTTGCTGAGCGAACTATCACTATCAATAACAGATAAAGATCTTACGTTAGGCCGGTGAGTGTACTGCTCCCACTTCCAAACTTGTCAACTTCTACGCCGAAGCGTTGTAGCATCGAAAGATAAAGATTGCACAAAGGTTGCCGATCGAGCCCTTTCGTCGGATAGGCTTTATGCTCGCCATGCTGGAATCCACCACCAGCCAGGATAATCGGCAGGTTCGTGTTTGTATGCGAGTTCGCATTCCCCATTCCACTGCCGAACAATACCATCGAATGATCCAACAAAGTACCAGTACCATCTTCGATCGATTTGAGCTTGGTAAGAAATTTCGCAAACTGTTCTGTCTGATAGCGTTCCATTTTGATTAGCGCTTCAATCGACTCTTCACGCATACCGTGGTGTGAAAGAGAGTGGTAACCAGATTTAAGATTAAAAGCAGAAGCTTCGAAGTCCCCGCCGATTTCAAGGGTCGCAATACGAGTAGAGTCCGTTTGCAGAGCGATCGCTATCAGATCATACATTACCGGGAGGTCGGAAACGAAGTCTTTGTTTTTGGGTTCGTCGATCTTGGGATTTGGCTTTGCCACATGTGCCCATTGTCGCCGTAATTCGATTTGCTTTTCGACATCTCGAACGGAGGTAAAGTACTCTTCCAGTTTTTCCTTATCGCGTTGGCCCAAGTGCCGCTGTAGCGATTTCGCATCTCCTTGCACCGCGTCGAGTATCGAGTCCTTGAGATCGAGACGATCGAGCGATGCCGCGATGTTAGCGGAACCCTCAGACACGAATAGCTTCCGAAATAACTCTCGTGGCGTGCTGATAGGAGGGACGCGGGACCCGCTACGTGTCCAAGACATGAGGCAGCCACCGTGAATGCCGCTTTCAGAGCCAAGCGTAAGTGTCGGAAACCTTGTCGAGCCTCCAATGGTTTCAGCTGCCCGCTGGTCGATGGTAATGTTTCCCTCGGGCATTCCTTTTGCATCAGCCGTACGCACGCCGCTTAGGAACGAGCTCATTGCGAAGTGCCCACCTTTCACGCCATGGTCGAGCCCAGAGAAAATAGTGAAGTCGTTTTGGTGCGACTTGAGCGTATCGATTGACTTGGGTAGCTGGTAATTTGAGCCGGTCTCCTTGGGAAAAAAAGCCTCGGGATAAAAACCAAGCAGATTGCCAACACAGACCATTCGCATCGGTCGCGCGTCACCTGGGGTTTTTCCTGCAAGCGAGCCAAGTGCGGACTTTTGACTAAACACGCGGCCACTGAGCGATTCCAAAAACGGAAGTGCAAGGCTGATACCGGTCGCTCTCAAGAAAATTCGTCGGCTAGGATTCGATGGGGTAATTTTGTTGGATTTCATAGTTGATTGACGTTTCCGATTTGTAGGTTAAGGAGCAATGTTACGATAATTAAATGCGGAAATTATTAGGGCTGCATCGACTGAGAAGTGAGCAAGGATACTTGAACATCGTCCAGATAATTGACACCCGCATTCTCGAACTCGTTTTGCGGGGGCAGTGCTCCTAGAATCAATACAAGCGTCTTGGTCTCACGAGGAATCGGCATTTTCAGTGAGGATTTGTGCCACTGTTTATCTCCTGGCAATGTGTCAAACCTTTCCGACATCGACACAACGTCATCATTTTCTGTCTTTGACCAAAAGTCCTTCATCGCTTGCTCTGGTGCTTCAATAAGTGCGATGGCGCGAATAAGATATCGCGAGCTTGACTCAGTCCTTGTCGTGCAAAATGA
>JANODQ010000474.1:0-8530 GCA_031412775.1 Pirellulaceae bacterium
TCGTCTCGCCGATCGCCGCTGACATGCAGGAAGCTCTAAAGATTCTATCTGAACAGTCCCGCTCATAACCCGAACACACGAACCGTTCTTCGAGGGTTATTTCACTTCGCTGGCGATGATTTTGAAGACGGCGTAGGGTTCGCCGTCTGGGTATCGATAAGTCTTTGTATCGGTCGCGAAATTCCCTTTCACAGTAACCACACGCGTTGTGAAGTCGGCCGTTTTGCCTGGTTCCATTTCGACCATGACGCAATCATAAAGAGCAGCACCGGGACCAAAACAACACTCTTGGTTATCACGGACAAGCACAAAGCGATTGAAGCCTTTTTGCTGGAACAAGAATGAGGGCAAGATGAAACCGCGTAGTCGAATTACCTTTCCTTCCATATCGTGAATTGAATCGGTAATCATTCCCTCTTTGAATTCACCGTCTTTTTCGATGTCGAATTTCAGATCATCGAAAGTGACCTCTCCTCTGGCGCGGGCGGCTTCGCGAGCCTTCAACTCCTGAGCCGCCTTTATTGGATCAACCGGTTCGGCTTTCTTCTCTTCCGCGACAGGTCTTGTGCGATCAAATCGACTTGGCGGAGACTCTTCCGCTTGCGAATTGCAAGCGATATAAGTTACCGACACACCGAACAAAACGATGCACTGAAGTAGCTTTCGAGCTTGGTGATTGAGAATCATTGCGATTTACCTCCGCTCGTCGGTTGGGTGCTTACTGGAAGTGATAGGCGGCTCGTACTGGGCCTCCAATTAGGGTTCGCGTCGGGGCTCTCTCTTTCGAGTAATGCTTTTTCCAGGGCCGTGATTACCTGCTGTTCGGTAAGCAGATCTCGCATGATGATTGGCGGGCTCGATAGTCCACCTGGATAGATTGCAAGTACAGGAATGGCAGTGCTTTTAAGCTCTTCAAGTTTTCGAGTGATGTGATCGGGAAGTTCTGTGTGGTCGGCGATCATCGGGACGATCCCATTTTGTCGAATGACATTGGCTACCTTCTCCGTCTCAATGGCCGTTGCAAGATTGACTTTGCAATTCGCACACCACTGAGCCGTAAAGTCAATCATGACAGCCTTGCCCTGCGTCCGATACGAAACCAACGTGGACTCTTCGTAAGGTTGCCAATCGATCAGGTTCTTATAAGGTCCAAGATATTGTATTGCAAAAGCACAACCGGCTACGGCGACCGATAGAGCGGCAGTCCAATGGATAAACTTCCTATTCCATTCGGACCAAGGAGGGATTTTCCCAATCCACCAACATGCTAACCAAACAAAAATCAGACAGGTCAGCATCGCGATTCGGTAGTCGTCACTAAAGGTCGTTAGCATCCAAACCACTGAGAGTAAAAGCGGGAAGGCAAGGACTTCTTTAAGTGTCTGCATCCACGGCCCGGGTTTAGGCATCCAAGCTAACAAACTGGGGTTCATTGCAATAAGAATGTAAGGGAGACTCATCCCGATACCGATTGCGAAGTACATCAGCAGAATAACCCACGGCGCTTGATCGATCGAAAGCGAGAAAACCGCACCAAGCCCCGGCCCACTACAGGGAGTCGCTAAAACAGTAGTCAGCAACCCTTTGAAATAAGCTCCAATAGCACCTTCGCGTCGCATTAATTGACTTGATTGATGACTAGTTGCAAAGCCAGGAATTGGAATCTCCCAGACGCCGAGAAAGCTCAGTGCCATTGCAAACATGAGTATGGTGGTCGCTGCACGAAATCCGAAGTAACCAAACTGACTGCCCCAGCCAAAAGTCGTACCGAATGCCTCTCTTGCGACTACCGTGATCGTCGCGAGCAACATAAAGACACTTAGTATGCCGGCTACATACCAAAGGTTCAAAATTGATACGCTAGAACTACTCTGCTTGCTCTCCTGAACAAAGCTCATGATCTTCAACCCGATCACAGGCAGCACGCAAGGCATCAAATTCAGCACCAGTCCACCCGCCATTGCGAGCGCGAAGTAGCCAAACAGGGCTCCGAAAGATATGGGCTTACCTGCCTCGAGTTCGGCTCCGTTCAATGACAAAGCGTTGGCGTTTGACTGACCTTGTAAACTTTCGTCAATCCACGTCAAGCGAGTTGGCGCAGTCGACGCTTCCCTATGAGGAATGGATTCGATGCGAAAGCTATTCGCTGATTCGCCGAGTTGGCCAGAAAATTGACCTGCAGATTGGCCTTGTATCAAGCCCTTGCGAATTGCAAGTGATCCGGAAAACTGGAGTCCGAGTGGATCTTCGCAAGACTTGTCTGTGCAAGCTTGATAACCAATCTTCCCGGCAATTGGATAATCTCCATCCGGGGTGCCTGACGGGATCTCAATCGGAATTCTCCACGATACACTTTGATCGTGATAGGAAATCGATAGCTCTCCTGGAATCAAATCGATGCGTATCGGCGGCTCGGACGGAATCGGTGTTCCCATTCGCAATCCGCTTTTCTCAGTAATCGCGATTGTCGTACTAGATTCGGTATTGGTGTCGGTTGGTCGCACTTCATAAAGGTGAAACGGGGGGTCAGTGACGGCGGTTAGAACCAGATCCGCGATTGTTCCCGGAGCGACTGCACTCGGTGACAACGCGATTTGCCAACTGACTCGTGACTTGGGTGATTTAAAAGCCCCCGGCAATGCTGATTCGAAGCCGGGAATCCCAAGATCACCAGCGAATTGGAAAGGCATCGACACTGCGGAAGATGCTCCCGAACCCGGAGGCGCGCTGATTTGAGTCTCTAAAATCACCTCTTGTCCCAACGGTGGAATGCCACTTGGCGGTGCGTCGATACTGGTTCCGCTCGCAATTAAATCAGCAGCCCGCTCGAGATTTGCTGACACGGCAATGATCGATTGATTTTGCAGCGGGATGCAAGCTCCTTCCCGACATACCTGACCATTCAAGGAAAGTTTGATCTCGTCTTTGGTTGGATCGATCATCTGTGTCGATTCGAAGCGGGCTCTCCAAACGACTTGTTGGAAATGCTTTTCTACGTTGACATTTTCAAAGCCCCGTTCTCCCTCAGATATCTTGGGTGCCGTGCCGCTTCGAAAGGGTTCGCTCAAAGTGATGAACGGAGTTTTGACTGCGATCGTGGTTCGCATCGGTCCGCCTGCGGGTTGCGTAACCGAGTAGATGTAGTAGCCGGATTCCAAGTTGCAAGTAACGGTTATCTCGCCTTTGGTGCGAGTATCGTCCAGCGTGTAAGTGCCGGAAAACCGATAAGAATCTTTCGACTTGGAAGCAAAGCCACCGAACGAACCGCTTCCAAACCCGCCAAAGCCACCGGTCCCTTTCTTCTTTAGAATCAACCCGTCGACATTCGCTCCGTCGACATCTGCTCCGTCGACATCTACTCTGTCGTCGGCTCGTGCTGCCGATTGAAAAACTAACGACGATGAAACGCCAGTAGCTGCTAAGAAGATTCCAAAGAACGCCAACACAATCAACCGACGCCTAGCGATTAAAGCTGGCATCAGGTGGCAATATCCAAATCCGTTTTTCATAAGCATCGGTATTCCTTGAGAGCCCCATAGTTATCGTAGGTGGAAAGGGACAATCAGGTCAATTCAAGTCCACTACCTCTCACCGTTTATCTCTATTCAATCTGAATCCCCGTTTTATCAGTTCCGTGCGAAACTAGATAAACGGGGCAAGATAAAAGATACCGTAGTTTGGGACCATTGCCCCAGACTACAACTGGTATAGTTCAGCCTGTCGGTCGACGTTCATTATACCGGTATCAGGGCGTACGTTGCCCCACTGGGAGAACAAACCTTACAAAGGAGTTACGATTTGAATTTCGGACAACGAGTTTTTCTTCGGCTCGCTCGAGGGCGATGTCCACCACTGGCTCCTGGATTCTCCCGAAAATAATTGCTCGATTCAGGTAGGCGAGCTGGGAAAAATCAAGACTTTTTAAATATCGATGACTTAGTCCAGTATATCCCACGCCACCGGCTGCCCTATGGAGCCCGAGCATATCGAATAGCCGCATCGCGGATACGCTACCCGAAGGATCCCAAGGCTGGCCATACTCGTTGTCCTTGACAGTTTGGCGTTGTTGAAGGTAACGCCCAAGGTCTTTCGGAATATCGCTCGGTGCAATGGTTATCCCACTTCCGCTACGGATCTTACTGGGCAGTCGATAGACCCAGCCGCGATAGATCAAGATCGGATCGAGCACGTCCTCAGACAACGGATTTATCCAATTCCCTTCTAAAAAATCGGACCCAAGGGCGACTTCAAACCAACTTTTCGGCCACTCCGGAAGCTCAGAAAAACTCCATTCGGCTCGCAAAGCTTTCGTTCCAGAGGTCGGAATCCCCAACCGGTCCAAGCCGCCGTCGCGGGTTAGTCGGTAACTGGGAAATCCGAAATCAGTTCGCACGTTCGAATCAAATCCACCTAGCCCTGAACCTGGTTGGCCAAACCAATGGAGACCACTCGGATACTTTTTAAGTTCCGTCCCAGGAAGCTCTTCGGTCGTGCGCACTATAAGTTGTCGAGTCGATGCTTCGAAATCATAACGACCCGATTTGCCAACATACTGACACAAGAACGCCGAGCCTTTTACAGAGCGTGTCGAATAATCGAAGTCTACAATTTCAATCGAGTTCAGTAGCTCGCGATTAGGTTTCCACCATTGCACCAATCCAACAACCATCCCAAGCGTGATGGTTGACCACAGTCCAAGCGACCACCAAGTCCAAGTCGGCTTTTGAAGTATTCTTTGAATAAAGAAGTAGTCGAGCGGACCAATGAGGGCGACCAGCAGTGCGATTACAGCTGCGACTGCGAGAAGGTTACCGCTTTGGACAGAAGGAAACACGTCGAGAAAAGATCGCAATTGCCCTGCCATATCGTCATAGCCAACGAAAGCTACTTGCGAAGAGGAACCAATCTGTATAGTTCTTGGCGAGTCAATCGAATCGAGCAGCAACTTCTCGACAAGCAACTTGCGATCAGGCCAACTTGCGAGAGGCTCTTGATTCAAATCGGCTGCGCAAATCTGTACTTGGCCAAGTCCGTAAGCTCCCCGGATGATTAGCGGAAGCTTCGTTTTATCAAACAAGTCGACGATACCATCTCGAACACTAAAGCGACCAAGCGTCAATCGCCCCAGTTGCACCTGAGACGAAAGGGACGCTTCAATCGTGCCTGGATCGCTCTCCGGTGCAACACCTTGCACTTGTGCTGGTATCACATCGCGAAGCCAAACCCACTCGGGAATACGACTCGCATTTGCCCCCGCCCAGACTTGCAAGTGACCTCCCATTCGCACCCAATCTCGCAATGCGATTTGCTGCTGAGTCGTCATCGAATCGATGATGCTCGACGGATTTGTCGGCAAGACCAGCAAATCGATCCCGTTGTAAGAATCGGAATAACTCGGCAACATCATCCCATCGGCCAGTTCCGTACTTACATACGATGGCAAGCGGCCTTGAGCGGATTGCTGAGCAACTTGGTCTAGCGCCAAATCGCTTCCGATACCGACGACCCATGGTTGTAATGCAGGTAGTACTTTTCCACGCAGCTCTTGATTAATGGAAACGCTATTAACGTTTTCTTCGATCGTCAAATTCTTGAGCCCGACCACGATCAACCTAGCAGCCGCTTTTGATTTCGCATCTTTAATCGATAGACGTATCGGTCGATTGGCACGTCCGTGAACGATCGTAGTTTCGAAGCGTAAACGCTTTTGACCTGCTACTTCGATCGGGTAGCATTGCTCACGAGATATCGGAACTTCGTAATCAACTCCAACGCCTTCGCCATCCACGGTTGAAATGACTGCGATGCCCAACGGTTCGGTAGTTGAATCTTCGGATACATCCAACAAATCAAAAGAAAATCGGGAGGGGTATCCAACTTTCCAAACTTGGTTCAAGCCAATTTGGATGTTCGTGATTTGGAATGAATTTTCTTGGAACGGTTTTTCATTGCGTTCGCTATCAAGAGACGCAAGTTTGAATGTCTCGTCCGCATAGACTTGCAGCAGCAAAGCGCAAAATAGTGCCGCTTCTACAAATATTTTCGAAGCGATTCGAAACCCAACGCGCAGCGACACAAAACTTGAAGAACTATTCCGAACTGATCGATCCAAACGAGTCATGCGAGAGGCTTAATCCGGGAGACGCTTGACCGTAAGGTTCCGGAAGTAAACCTTGCTTGCTGGGTCGTGAGCTTGCAGGGCAAACATACCTTCACCGAGACGGCGTTCAAAGCTAGTCGAGAATGAGGGTTGATTATCAGGTTCTGTGTACTCAACCATGGTTTGACCATTGAGTTTGAGAGTGACTTTTTTTCCCTGAACAATGATCTCTTGAGTATACCACTCATTGTCTTTCACCGGAGGATCAGAGACATCTTTCACACTATAGAGCCCCGAAGACTTCTTGGGATCGCGTTGAGTAATATTGACTTGGCATTCGTATCCGTACTTGGGCCAACCTTCAGATTGGTACTTCGTATGGAAGTAAATACCGGAATTGCTCCCAGGAGTCGTCTTTACGTCGGCCTTGAAATGAAAGTTTTTAAATGGCTTTCCATCACCTTCGTAGAACAAGTGACTGCGTTCACCGAAACAAACAATTGCACCATCTTCAACCTTCCAAGATTCTGGATGCTCATTGATCTTCCAACCGGTCAAGGACTTGCCATCGAACAACGAAATCGAATCTGCTTGTGCCCTAGACTCTTGAGCCATAGAGTCCGCGGCCGAATTCATCAGGCTTCCACTAATTAAGAATAGCAACCAAAAGATCGATCTCATGGAATAGTTCCTTATCAAAAATCTAGGAGAGTGAATCTCGGAAGGCAAATTAGGGAGAGTTTTCGCGACAGATTAATCTAAGCAAAATCTGATCAGCAATCCACCATTTGCTCAGTCGAGCGGCGGCTTAAAAAATACCAGTTTTGGGTTGGGACCATTGTCCCGCATGAATTTTTGCCCGAATGAATTCCTTAAAGGGCAATCGGACGGAACACTGGCCCAATCCTACAGTATCTCTGGCTTTGCCATCCAAATCATAATCGCAAAACTTCCGGCGGCTTCGAAGACAGAAAAGTCAACGATCACTGAAGAGTGTATTTCTGACCTGCCGATTTTGATGAATCAAACCAATCGAACCACTTTCTAAAGAGCATTCGAGACGACGACACGTGGGGTCTTTTTGAGTAAATCGTCTCGAACGCAAAAACATTTAAATCAGGTTCGGGTTATCAGAGAATCTAAGAGCAATTACTTGCCTTCGATATTTCCGCCTGGGAGTTCACCAGCCTTGATCTTCTCTCCGTAAGTCTTTCCATCTTTCGCTTTGGCAGCTTCAACTTTCTTAAATGCAGCTTCGATTTCTTCCTTGCACTTTTCAGGCTCGCTCTTGAATCGATCGGCAGGGAAGTCCTTCTTCTTCAGAAGTTCTTCGACTTCTTCGCCGTATGGATTGTGCTTTGTTTTCTTCTCTCCTTGGATGTGACAAACGTTGCACTTCGCATCGGCTACCAGCTTTTTGAAGCCATCATTTGTGCTTGTCTTTTCGTAGTATTCCTTCCACGCATCGCCGAATTGCTTGATTGCGAAAGCCGGGCTCGAGATAGCACTGCCGAAAATCATGATGGCAGCAACACTGAACAGAATCTTCTTCATTCGTACATCACTCCAAGGACGGAAAGGTAGGGGGCTGTTTGATGATAGCTTGCACTCGCGAATTCTAACATTTTTGTCTCAAAATCGCGAAATAAGCACTTGTCAAACTCGGTCTAGGAAACCGACTTGCTCATCGAATTGTAAGCTAGACGCAGATACTATGCCACTTACCACCACCGGTTCGGGGCAAATGTTCCATATTTTTGTCGTGGCTGAATTTTGCCGCGGGTTCTGTGCAAACTCACGAAAACCGTGCCGATGCCCCCCCTGAGCCTGCAAAGCTAGTCGCGGATTTTGGCTATGCCACAATTCTCAAGAAACTATCGAAGGCTATCGTTAAGCGTTAACGTCAATCAGTTAAGCGACAAAGCAAAAGATCAGAAGAATGGGGATCATTATCCCGTCCAACTACCTGTAAGGGCTGGGCAATTTTTACAGACTATGCATTCTAACTTAGTTAAAGTGCTTAAACCGGAGGTATCTCGACGGCTAATTACCCACAGCAAAACAACAGTTAGCTATGGGTTGTCTTACCCGCTACTCTTTCCGGACTATTCTTTCCTGCCTATTCCTGCGAGGTAATGATCCCAAACTGCAGGATCTGGAAAAAACCATCCAGCCGATTCCTATACCGACCGTATTAGCGTTTGGTTCGCTTGCTTTTGGCGTTGCCTTGTCGAACCTTAAATCGTGGATTACTTTTGCAAATAACATAAATTCGGCCGCGACGTCGAACCACTTGGCAGTCAGGGTGACGATACTTTAGAGCGCCGATTGAGGATACAACCTTCATAATATCTTCCAAACTATTGCGAAAACTATTTATCTAACGAGATCTGATCTTCCACAATCTGGGAGTCACCTTACCTCTGGGCG
>JANODQ010000475.1:0-2703 GCA_031412775.1 Pirellulaceae bacterium
GGCATGATGGACAATCGCGTCGTTGATTTCCGACTGTTTCCAAATCCGCTGCGAACCGTGTTTCCCAACAGAAATCCACTCGCACTCGCCTGGGGAAGATTCGACTTTCGGGGCGGTGCCCTGGGCTGATGAAAATGGTGCTTTTCCTGAGCCGTAGGCGCTAGCCTCGGGTGCTATCTGGCAAATTGTGGCTGCCTCAACATCCGTGGCTAGCGCCATCGGCTCAGTTTTCATCAGCCCAGCGGTGCCCGTTCCAGGAACCGCTTCTGTAGCTGCCGATGACGAGTCATAAGAATTCGGCTGAAAATTGAAACACTTAGTATTTTCCTTGGATATTCTCGTTCGCAGGAAATTTTGCAGATCCAGGTTTGCCAGCCCGTCGAACAGCACGACATCCGCCATTCCAAGCACCTCGACGGCACGAAGAGTCAGCAATTTCGGATCTCCCGGGCCCGCACCAACTAAATAGACTTTTCCAACCAGGATATCAGGCAAAGGGACAACTCTATAAAAAGAGGGACGAATCGCTTCCGAGGCGGACAAAATCGCCTAGACAAATTCCGTATTTTGGTCCATCATACGCAACCTTGGAGTTTCATTTGAGGCGATTGGAAAGAATTTTAACAGCTCTCCTTCGCTTGGTCTTTGCCGTTTATTGTTGTTGCTATGCCCCACACAAAAAGTGCTAAAAAGCGTCATCGTCAAAATCTTGAGCTTCGTGCGAAGAATCGCGCAGTGAAGTCCTCGTTAAAGACTGGTATCAAAAAGCTTCGTGAACTAGTCACCGCGAAGAAGTTTGACGAAGCCAAAGCGATGCATACAACGATGAGTAAGGCTCTTGACCAAGCCGCATCGAAAAAAATCATCCACGTCAACAAAGCTGCTCGGACCAAAAGCCGATTGAGTAGCTTGATCGTGAAGTCGTCAGCCGTCGCGGTGTAAGGGATGCCCGGGCTCGCCCCGATTGGTTCCTAAACCCGTCACGACGAATTTTTCGTGACGAGTCCGACATGACTAGCCGTGTGGCATTGATTTGCTTTTAAAATAAGCTGATCTCGTTACAGCTAGGCTTCAAAAGCTTGCGTCGGTCGATTGCGACTGATCACGGCCTTACCGGTCGAAAGCCTTATTCGTCAGGATTTCGCACGCGAAATTTCTCCAGGCGATCAATCTGAATCACCAGGCCATCTTGAACGATGACGTTCACCGACCCATAGCGAAGTCCGCGGAGTGCTTCGCGAATTCTCTGTAGCGATGGGTCATTGCTTCCGACTTCATTTGTTTCCGATCGCTGCGACTGCGACTTCGCATCGGCTTTACTCATTTGGGATCTCTTTCTCAGATAGTTATTGAGTTTTCAGTTTTAGGTTATGTAAGTGTTAGATCATGTACTCAGGAGTGAAGACGTGAACTTTTCGCGGTGAAACGTAAACCAATTCGCCCTGCTTTAAATTCAAGGCTGTGAACCGTTCAAATGGCAAATCAACCTGAATTTCATTTCCATCGACGCCCAAAAGCGTTAGCTTGGCATGAGCACCAGCGGGATTGATTCGCGCAATGTTCGCTGCGAGCGCTTGGCTCCCGTTCTTCAGTCGATCAATATCCAAATCATGCGGACGAATGTAAACGTTCGCGTTTCCGGTAGGCGCATGGGTCAGACCTGGAACATCCATGGCCAGAGTATCAAAGTGAGCGCGACCGGATTCTAGACGCCCTTTAAAGACGTTCACCTTGCCCAGGAAGTCAATCACGAATTCAGAAGCTGGCTTGTGAAAAACGTCCTCCGGTGTACCGACTTGTTCTATCTTAGATTGATTCATCACAACCACACGGTCCGCGACTTCTAATGCTTCTTCTTGATCGTGCGTGACTAAAATGGTTGTCACATGGACTTCGTCGTGAAGCCTTCGAAGCCAGGTTCGGAGCCCTTGTCGCACTTTTGCATCTAGCGCGCCAAAAGGTTCGTCCAATAATAAAACACGTGGTTCGATTGCTAAGGCTCGTGCTAATGCAACGCGTTGACGTTGCCCACCAGAGAGCTGAGAAGGGAACCGAGTTGCAAACTGCTCAAGCTGGATCAACTTCAGAAGCGACGCTACCTTGTCCGCGATCGCTTGCTTGCTTGGACGCTCGTGCTTGGGACGCACACGCAATCCAAAAGCGATGTTTTCAAAGACGCTCATATGTTTAAATAAGGCATAGTGCTGGAACACAAAGCCGACTTGTCGATCGCGAACATGCTTCTTGGCAACGTCTTCTCCTGAAAACAACACGGCACCCTTGTTGTCATCGTCCGGCAATTCGAGTCCAGCGATGATTCGTAGCAAGGTTGTCTTGCCGGAACCGGATGGTCCGAGCAGCGTGATTAGCTCGCCATCGTTGACCTTCAAGCTCACGTCCTTGAGCGCTTTGAATGATCCGAATGTTTTGCTAACGTTTTGAACTTCAATTCCCATTTTAGAGGACCTCTGCCAATGTTGGCTCAAGAGTTGTGTTTTGATCTTGTTGCACTTTCCATTCAAGGAAGGTTTTCAAAGCTAGAGTCACTAAGCCCATCAAGGCCAGTAACGATGCCATCGCAAAGGCTGCGACAACGTTGTATTCGTTGTAAAGAATCTCGATATGCAGTGGCACCGTATTGGTCTTGCCACGAATGTGCCCCGAGACGACCGAGACTGCCCCAAACTCGCCCATCGCCCGCGC
>JANODQ010000476.1:0-6259 GCA_031412775.1 Pirellulaceae bacterium
GAGGCTCCAGATGGGGGCTGTTGGTTACGGAGTGGCGCGAAACCGGGTGATCATGTGGTTGTCACAGGCGAGCTTGGGGGAAGCATTCTGGGGCGTCATTTAAATGTCGAGCCACGAATTGAATTGGCGAAGCTGCTGCGACAGGAATTTAATGTTCATGCTGCTACCGATATTAGTGACGGGCTTGGCGTCGACCTTTTGAGCCTCTTTACTTCCAGCCGATGCGGAGCAGAGATTGAACTGGGGAAAATTCCCATTTCCGATGCGGCTAGGAAATTAGCAGCCAGCTCGGGGAGGACGGCCGTCGACCATGCGTTGGGTGATGGGGAGGATTTCGAGCTGTTGCTAGCGATTCCTGAATCGGAGATGCAGAGACTGCCGCCAGAGCTGGCCGGAGTTCGACTGACAAGTATTGGGCGATTCGTTTCGCGAACGGGACTCTGGCAGCGAGATGGCGGTAAAGTCCGTCAGCTTGCTCCCAAGGGCTACGTCCACGGAACTTCTTCTTAAAAAAGTCCGACTTTCTGAACTTTTTGGCCCAAGTTTAGTCGCGACGCTGTTTAGACACTTGGTTTTTGCTAATTTTCGCCATGCCTATCTTTTAGGCAGCTTTCGCGGTGCGGCTGGTTGGGGCAGTTGTGCTACGAATTTAGGCAGCTATCACGTTTCGGTGTTAAGTGATAGCCATCAAACGGTTTGCGGCGACTGTATTGCCTGCTATCGAAGTATTGCGACGTTGTTTTACCGAAGAAACAGACCGTCCACATTGCGGTCTGTGGTCTTCGGCAAATTATCTATGAAAAAACTGATCGCGTCGTAAGAGGAGAGAGACTGTTATGGAGATGCTAGCAAACACACAAACAATGGGAGCCGAAGTTCCGGCGAATCTAGCGAACGCGGATTCAAGCTCGACCAAGACCGCTTCGAAAGCGACTGTAAGTCGCGCAGCGGCCGAAAGGCTCGCTCATGATATGGCAATCTTCCAGTCGATTGTGACTGAAGTTCAGGGGAGAATTCGATCCAGCGAAGCATTTGAGAACCGATGCAAGCAGGTAGTCGATTGTGTTGCCGAATTTTTTGGGGCAGCACCAACTTGGACTGCCTTCTACCGTGAGGCACTCGGCAAGGAAAGTGTTGTTAGCAAAGTGTTCCCGGACAAGCAGGGCTACGACGCATTCATGGAGTCGCCCGAGTACTTTCAGGTTCTGGAAATGCTTACTGCTCTTCGAGCTCGCAATCTCCCCGAGAACGATCCGACTGAAGCACAGCGCATGATCACGATTCGTTTGCCGATGTCGCTGCATGATGCTGTGTGCCGCGAAGCAAACGAACTCAAGGTTAGCGTTAACTCGCTGTGTATCACACGGATGCTTCAGCCACTGGTTGCAGAAATGTTGCCGATGTCGGAAAAGAAGCGACGTGGTCGACGGCCGGGTTCGGTGTACGAGAACCAATCCGACGATACGGTGATGCCGCTGAATGCTGGAATGGACGCTGAGAGCCTGCTCGCCTACAAGATGGTCGCCAATGCAGGCGAGTCGGTTGATCGCAATCATGCCATATAATTCGAAGTAACGATCTCCTTTGGAGTGCTCCGGCTTGCCTTAGCTTTGGGGAGAGCGATTCTGGTTTGTTTGCGGTCGCGTCGGTTGGTGGAGGGTTCGTTCCTGTTGCCATTGCGTCCACTTTGGAAAAGCGGCGACGAGTCGCCGCACTCGAAAGGGTACTTTCGACTTGTTCGTTCCCTGCGTACGACTTAGTATCTCTAGAGCATGAGGGGTGTGCGATCGCTGCGATTAATGCGCAGAGGAAAGTCCGGGCTCCAAAGAGCTGGGTGGTCGATAACGTCGACCGGTCGGGTTGCTCGCAATCCGGTTAGGGATCAGTGCCACAGAAAATAAACCGCCTTCGTTGCACTTCGGTGATTGCGTTGGTAAGGGTGAAACGGTGAGGTAAGAGCTCACCAGCATCGCGAGTGATCGCGGTGGCTAGGTAAACCCCACTCGGAGCAAGATTCAACAGAGGCTCGGCACTGTAATGTGTCGCACGTTTGCTCGACGTGCAATCCAAGTCTCGGGTAGATCGCTAGAGGCGTATCAGCAATGAGCGTCCCAGATAAATGATCGCAGCAGCTTTCGGGCTGTACAGAACCCGGCTTATAGCCCCTCATGCTTTTTCTGAACTGCCGATAGTTTCGGGCCGCCGTGGATGATGACATCGTTTTCATTGAGCCGCGTCGTTGGAAATTGCATTGCAAGCGGGCGGCTGGACGGGGCGGTGCCCCCATCCAGCGGTTTTCTCTGATTTCGTTCTTCGCTTCATGTGATGTTTTCGCTGCGATTTTTGACATGTTCAATTGTCGATATAATATCTTGTTTATATGTATAAATATATAGATATAATGATTTTTGTGTTTGAAAAGAGAGCATGTGGCTGGCGCGCTCTTCATGCGGATTTAGTTCACTAGAAGAACTCAGTTAACCATTTGTATTAAAGTGGTTTTGATCCTCTCGATGACAGCCTTGACGGAGTCACCAATGCCAGGAATGGAGGTGAACTCTTATCGATCGAGTGCTCTTGCGTTGGGCTCTAATTCGAACTTCGAGTTTGTTCGGGACAATGGTCTCAAACTGCGACTTATTCTTTGCTAACCGCTTGTCTTACACGAGCGAGTCAGCAAATTTTCGCTGGAGAGCTTCTAGTCCGCGTTGTCCGTCTTTTCCATCGACTACCACGTTCACGCGAAGCTCGCTTGTGTTAATCATTTGGACGTTGATTCCGGCGGATGCAAGTGCCTCAAACATTCCGATGCCGACACTTGTGTGGCTGCGAAGACCAATACCACTGACTGAGAGTTTTGCGATTTCGTTGCTGCCGCTGACTTTTCGAAATTGGACTTTCATCTTCTTAAGAACTTCCATGCAATGGTTCAATTGCTCTTCGGGAACGGTGAAGCTGATGCTGGTTTCGCCGGGAACTCCGTCGCAGCTTTGAACGATCATGTCTACGAAGATTCCGGCGGCTGCTACCGTATTGAAAATATTGGAAGCCAGACCAGGAGCATCTGGAACACCGGACAGAGTGATTCTCGCTTGGTCGGCAGTCATCGATATATCGACTAGCGTGAGTTGTTCCATGTTGACAGTTCGAAGGCTTTCGATGATTTCGCTGATCGAGCGTGTCGTTCTCGCGCGATGAGCATTCACATCCCAAACGTTTGCATCGGCGGGTTTGGTGTCCAGATGAAATGCTTGATGGACCGCGCGAAGGGCGGCAGGTCCCTCGCTTCTGGCGACCAGTACGCTGATTTTGATTTCGCTGGTCGAGATCATTTGAATGTTGATGCCCGCCTTCGCGATGGCTTGGAACATCTTCTCTGCAACGCCGGTTTGTTTGGCCATACCAACACCAACGACAGAGACTTTTGCAACGGCATCGTCATGCGTGACGTCGCTTGCTCCTACGATTTTTGCAGCTTCTTTTACGGCTCGCAGAGTCTCCTTGAGTTCGCCACTGGGAACGGTGAACGAGATGTCTGCTTTATCTGCTTCGCCAATATTTTGGATGATCATGTCGACGGTGATTTTACGATCGGCAAGTCGCTTAAAGATTTCGTAGCTCGAGCCTGGCTTATCGGAAACGCCAAGTATCGTGACGCTGGCTTCGTCGCGAGTAAGCGCCGCACCACAGACGCCAACCGACATCGACTCGGGTTCGGCCACGATCATCGACCCTGGTGCATCGGAGAAGCTGCTTCGAACGCAGATTGGGACATCGAATTTCTTTGCGAATTCGATGGAACGATTGTGCATTACGCCCGCACCGATACTTGCAAGTTCCAGCATCTCATCATAGCTGATTTGACTCATTTGACGAGCTTCAGGTAACAGTCGAGGGTCAGTGGTATAAACGCCATCCACATCTGTATAAATCTCACAAGCATCCGCTTTTAGTACAGCAGCAAGTGCCACTGCCGTCGTGTCGCTTCCACCACGACCGAGGGTGGTAATGTTAAAGTCATCATCGACTCCTTGGAATCCGGCCGCAATCACGATGTTGCCGTCATCGAGCAGTTTTTTGAGTCGATCTGTCGAGATTGTTTTGATACGCGCTTTGCTATAGGAGCTGTCGGTTTTGATTCCGATTTGAGCACCGGTAAGCGAGATCGCTTTGTGACCGAACTTGTGGATCGCCATTGCCATCAGCGCGACGCTGACTTGTTCGCCAGTACTCAGCAGCATGTCCATTTCACGCGCTGGCGGTTCTTCGTTTACTTGATGCGCTAGATCGATCAGCACGTCTGTATTCGCGCCCATCGCGCTGACAACGACGACAACTTGATTGCCTAGTTGTTGAGCCCGAATGGCTTTGCGAGCGGCAGCAGCAATCTTCTCAGGAGTCGCGACGCTGGTTCCACCGAACTTTTGGACAATGATGGGCATGGAAGGCTGGTTGGGTTAGAGGTATCGATTGGGAGTGGAAATGGGTAAGGCAATTGGAGTGGAATAAAGACTCGAAAACAAGGTGAACCTAAGCTGCTCCTCGTTTGCGTTCCATAGAACCAACATGGCATGATGCACGTCGGCTGGTCCTGAATCAGAGTGGTATTTGGGCACGAGGTGGAATGCTTAGAGTTTTTTGGTGATCAATGTTTCCATCAATTGCCATCCACTTTCGAAGGAGTACTTCGAAGCGGCCGCAGCGACTTCATCGTAGGTCTCAAGCTCATCCGGTGTGACATCGGTTCCGCAGATCGCCCAGGGGACAAATCCATGGGAGTGTTTTTTCGTGCTCACGGGAGTCGGGTGATCGGGCATGACGAGGATTCGATGATCCGGGTGATTTTTAAGGGCTTCCAACACCGGTGCAACGATGTGTTTGTCGATCGACTCGAGAGCTTTAATCTTTTCATCGCATCGACCTTCGTGACTAGCCTCGTCGGGGGCTTCGATATGCACGCAAACAACATCGTAGGTTTCTAAAGCCTTGATCGCAGCTTGACCTTTACCGGCATAATTTGTGTCCAAGTATCCCGTCGCACCTTCCACCTCGATCCGATCCCAACCAACGAGAGCAGCGAGTCCACGCAGCAGATCCACGGCCGTGATCATTGCACCACGCATATGAAATCTTGATTCGAAACTTGGGAGCACAGGTGCTCCGCCAAGCCCCCAGAGCCAAAGATTCGTGGCTGGTTTTTTTCCGGCTGCAACTCGAGCTTGGTTGATCGGATGATCGCGAAACAGTGCGACGCTTGCTTCCATAAGACCGGTTAGTAAATCACTTCCCGGTCCGCGTGGGTAGTCGTCTGAAATGGAAAGATCCGTCAAGTCGTGCGGGGCTGTCGTGCGCGAGTCTTTGGAGAATGGGGCTGGTGTATTGGCGTTGCCGCGATAGATCAAGAGATTTCGGTAGCTGACACCAGGCACGAATTGAAGAGATGCACTTCCGAGTGTTTCTTGAGCAGAGGCCAATAGCGCTGCTGCTTCGGCACTGCTGATATGGTCGGCAGTGAAGTCGACCATGATTTGATCTTGGACATTAACTAAGTTGCATCGAATTGCAAAGTCATGCGGTCCAAGTTGGATGCCTTGAGCGGCTGCTTCAATGGGAGCTCGACCAGTGAAGTACACGTCTGGGTTGTAGCCCAGCAGGCTCATGTTTGCGACTTCGCTGCCCGGTGTGTACTTGGCTGGAACATTGTTGGACTGGCCAACGACGCCGGCTTTTGCAATCGCATCCATGGCTGGTAGGTGAGCGGCCTGCAAAGGAGTTTTTCCGTGAAGGCTTTCCACCGGCAAGTCGGCGCATCCATCAGGGATAATAATGACTGTTTTTCGAGGCATGGTATTTGGCTTTGTTGTTTATTTTTCGAGAACTCGCAGGCGAATACTTGGACCGTGAACGGTCGCAAGCTGTTGGATTTGTTCGACTGCTTTTTGAGCAGCACCCTCGGGTGCTTGATGCGTCATGATAACAATTGGAACTTGATTCGCGGACGTTCCAAGTGCAGATTCTACGGTGGTTGGTTCATGCTGAATCACGGAAGCGATCGAGATTTGATTTCGACCGAGAATGCCTGTGATTTCGGCTAAAACTCCAGGTTCATCGGACGCACAGAAACGCATGTAGTATCGGCTGGAAAGGAGCGAGGTTGCTCGCAACGCGATTCCCGAATCGCGTTGCGACCATAGCTCCAGCCTCCTAAAGGTGATATCCGTTCTGCCGACAGCAGTGTCAATCATGTCCGCGACAACAG
>JANODQ010000477.1:0-3866 GCA_031412775.1 Pirellulaceae bacterium
TGACTATGTGACGTAGTCGTACGTTCCCACTCAGGGTCGCTTGCGAACGATGGAAGTCGAATCGAAATGCGTTATCACATAGCACTTCTGCTCGGGCCGTCATGTTGGCTCGCGCAACTTCGTCTTTCGGTGAGTTCCCAAACATGCCACCTGGCGGCAAATCTATATCGACTCTGTCCACATAGATCAGCTCCAAAAAATCCAACCCTTCGAAAGGAGACTCTTCCTTGGGACTCGATTTACCACCTGTCGCAAGAAGTGAGTTATCCAAGTGAATCGAGAGGTCACGACCCTCGATTCGACTGCGACCAATCTTCATCGTTACAGCCTGTGTCGTACTGATCAACTTGCGATCAATTCGCAAATCGCGAGTATCGATAAGTAGTTCGTCTTCTCCTGAGGCTCGCGGAGGCGCATAGATGCGAATCGGGCCATTTAACTGCCCGCCCACCACCGGTGGAGGAGGCTTACCGCTCGTCAAATCGATCGCCTCGCGAAATTGAATCTCTGCTCCTTGCGGATTCTCGACGAAGATGGCACGACGAGCGGGAACATTGGCTGCCGCGGTTTCATTTGTACCGTTACCCGCATTCGTTCCACTTGAATCCCCCTGTGGTATCAGGATCGTTAATGGAGATATTTTCCAACGAGTATCGCTTAACTGTTCCCAGTTCTTAAAAACTAAGATTCCCCTGGGAGTTTCCAAGACCTTTGGAGAATTTCGTTGCCAAGAGCCTTCTACAAAATATTCCTGCCACCAAGCCCCCGAGGTCTCTTCCCCCATCGTAGGCTGGAATCGAGAGATCTCCACCTGAACGGGCTCAACCCATGGCGCAACTAGGAACCGATGGACTGCCATCAGTATCAATAGTGGAATCAGGATTTTGGTGTACTCTCGGATGAACAATCTTACGACCCAAGTTCAAGGCGACTAAAACACGCAACAACAAACGTACCCGCCAATCTCGATGAAAGACGGATTCTCAAGGCATCAAAACCGTTTGCTCGATTCAAACGAATTTCCTTGAAACCCAATCCTCAAAGCTTCTACAAGTACCCCAAAGTCAAGGCTGCAACTATAGGCCAGGATCGTTGCTACAAGGATGAATTTGCGTACTACATAGCAAAACGCCTCGGTGGACCGCTAATCCAATCCGAAAAATCGCTCTAGGGCTGAACGACCCAAATTGCTAATCTTCGACTAACCGGCAAAGTCAACTTTCGAAGTGCGAAAGTCGCAATGCAATTGAGCTGTAAAACTCCTGAATTCGAAGAGCTCCCTGCGAAAGATGCAAAACATGAGAACCATCCTCAATCGTCCTATCTGCCGCGTAGCCCTAGCTGTGCTCTGTTGGATCCCCTTGTTCGATTTGAACACTATCAGCACCGCCAAAGCTCAAGCACCCATTCAGCCCATTCGACAGCCAGCTCCAAACGCCGGAGGACGATACACAAACACTCCTGCATCACAGCCCCAAATGCAGACTCCGGTGCAAACTCAGATGCAACCCCAAGCTCAGGCTCCCGCGGAGCAATATCAAATGCAGCCAGCACCGCCTCAGCAACAAATGCCTGGACAGCCAACACTCACCACCGAACAGATGATGGAGCAAATGAGGCAAAACGCTGTTCTCGCCCCGGCACCCGAACAAGTTCCAGCGATCCTTGCACCTGCCTTTGTGCCGCTGTCGCCAGAAAACGACCGCTTGCTGAAAACCTTATTGGGCAAGTGGCAGAACGCAACGCAAGGAATCGAACGCTACAAGTGCGATTTCCTACGATGGCAATTTGACATGACGAAGATTTCAGACCCGAAGGTCTATCACACAGCAGCCCGAGGTGTTGTCAGATATATGGCTCCAGATAAAGGCATGTTCCGTGTCGACGAACTGAAGTTTGTTCGCAAAGACCCACGTGACCCGCAGGCCGATTGGCAACTGCACGCAGACCCAGAGCAGTTCGGTGAGTACTGGATTTGCGATGGCAACAGTGTTTACTTGTACGATCGAACTCAGAAGAAAGCGACCAAATATACTTTGCCTCCTGCGATGCAAGGCAAACAAGTTTTCAATTCGCCGCTCCCGTTCTTCTTTGGTGTAGATGCCCAAAAGATCGAGCAACGTTTTTGGGTAAATCCACTACCTGATGCTGTGGTGAACGACAAGCCTGTTCACGTGCTGGACGTCTATCCAAAGACTCAAGCAGATGCCGTCAACTACCACCACGTACGAGTCTACTTGGATCAATCCGAGTCGCTTCCGGTTGCCATTGAAGTCTGCATGCCTAATTGGACCGAAGAAAAACCCAATCGAGAATTCTTCGAATTCCGCAATCGTAACACCAACTGGAACCTTCTCGATAAGATCAAAGAAATGTCGATCTTCAAGGAAGAATTCATTCCCAAAGAACCACCTGCGGGATGGCAAGTAGAAGTCAAACCTTACGAACCCGAAGCCCCTCAGCCAGACCCTGCTCGCGTGGCGAATCCAAACCCAGCCAACCAGCCGGGCCCGCGATAACAGAATTCAAAACGCCGATAAGCTCGGTCGAATTCAAGAGAAGTCTTAAGACTTCTGAAGTCTAATCGAAACCGACCAGTTTCTAGTAAACCGGTTTTGATTTATCACGTAATCCAAAGCAAATGCTTTCCCGACAGTTGCTTAAAACGGGCCAGCATGAATCTGGGCTAATGAAAACCCATGTTTTCCTGAGCCGATGGCGCTAGCCACGGGTGTAGCTTTTCCACGGCTCAGTTTTCATCAGCCCAGCAACAATTCCCCTCGGCTGTTTTTTGCAGCCTTCACCGCTTATAAATTCGAGAGACAAGCGAAGGGGCGAAGATTTCGCTCCGGCAAGACTTAACTTTCGTCAAGGAACTCTGAATCGATGATCTCCATATCCAATGTTTCGCCGACTCTGCGAACGTTCCGAATCGTACAAGCTGGAGCAATCGCGTTTGCTTTCACTTTCCATTCGGAGACACCTGGACTCTATGCTGAAAACGCACCGCAATCCGCCAAGCTTTCAACAGGTTTGGTCTCGGGAGTTGAGCTCGAGAACTTTTCGAAAACCATTTCTGCGGGCGATGATTTTTACAAGCACGTTAACGGAGCCTGGCTGGATCGAACGGAGATACCTTCGGATCAATCGCGTTGGGGTTCGTTCTCTGTCCTCGATGACATGGTGAAGGAACAAGTTAAGACGATTATCGAAGTGGCAGGAAAAACCCCTAACGCAGCCACCGGACCGGCAAAACAAGTCGGTGATTTTTACCGCGCCTTCACGAATGTCGAAGCTCGGAACGCTGCTGGTATTAAACCAATCCAGTCCCTCATCGACGAGATTGCAGCCATCCAAAACAAAGCCGATTGGAGCCGCGTTACTGCCAAGTTGGATCGCAAAGGCGTTCCAGGCATGATGGGTACTTACATTGATCAAGACGCAAAAAAGTCAGATCAGTATGCGGTGCACTTGGTTCAGAATGGACTGTCACTTCCTGACCGCGACTACTACCTTGAAGATGAAGGCCGCTACCGCGACGCCCTCGCTGCACTCGAAAACTATGCCAAGGAATTGCTTGTCGCAGCCGGTCACGACTCTCCAGACTCGGCAGCAAAAGCAATCGTCGCAATTGAAAAGCAGATTGCCAAAGCCCAATGGTCTCAGGTTGAACTTCGCGATCCTATTAAGTCCTACAACAAAGTTGCTATTACCGATTTTGAAAGTCGCTACCCCAATCTTCAATGGAATGCTTCGACTCGTGAAAGCGGACTGCCAACCGAGGGTACCTTGATCGTCGGCCAGCCAAGCTTCTTCCAAGCGACCAACGACCTCATCGAATCGCAAGAGTTAAGTGCGTTGAAAGC
>JANODQ010000478.1:0-2072 GCA_031412775.1 Pirellulaceae bacterium
TCCAAACTTTGCCTTCGCGATGCACTTCTACTTCGCACCACTGAGACAGGAAGTTAACCACGGTCACACCAACGCCGTGAAGACCGCCGGAAGCTTGATAAGCCTTCTTCTCGAATTTGCCACCAAACTTGAGAACCGTCATAACACCTTCCAGTGTGCTGACCTCGCGCTGGAGCAGTTCGGATAGCTGAGCGTGTCGACTGGTTGGAATTCCCCGGCCATCGTCTTCCACCGAACAGGAACCATCCGCATTGATAGCCACGGAAACCGTTTTGGCATATTTCGCCATTGCTTCATCGATGGAGTTGTCGACGACTTCGTAGACAAGGTGGTGAAGGCCTTTGAGCGTGGTGTCACCTATGTACATCCCCGGTCGTTCTCGGACGTGCTCCAAGTCGCTCAGGTGCTTTAAATCGTCTGCGTTATAGTTCGATCCGAAAGGTGCTGGCTCAAGGGCCAAGTCGGTGGATTTCTCATCAGAAACAGAAAGGTTTTCAGACTGGATTTCGCTCATTAGATGCCTTCAAAAAGTTGGTCCGCCCGTCGCTACTTAAAGGTTACGATTCGGGCCGCCGATTTCATTCGGAATTCGAGCCTCCAGTGGGAGGCTACTCACCCCAAAATTCTAACCGATTTCTACTCTTTACGCGACGCCACAACACGCCTTGGCAGCGGGTTAATCTTGCGGGTGAATCTTGATTGCGAAGCAGCACTCGATTCAGGGAAAGTCGTACCACTTTTTTCCACTTCTCGCCGATTGCCACCAATAGCTGAACTTGGGTATCGCCAACCACAACGTGAACCCCTAGTAATACAATATTCTCGCAAAGGCGCAGAGCTCGCCAAGCCCGTCGCTCAAAGCCCGTCGCTCAGAGCCCTTTGCGAGCTTAGCGTTTTTGCGTGAGACGCCTTTTTAGAAAAATGGTATGTACATCCTGAAGAATGCAAGTTACCAGGTGGTGATCGACGAGAAGTGTCCTTTTTTTCGATTGTAAAGGTGCTTGATTTACCTTGGTTTGCTTCCGAAAACTTCCGATTTCAAGTTGAGTACCTAAACAAAATTAGATATCCGAAGTACACTCAAGAGCCTCACCTGCCATTCTCCGTCTGATGCTCTCATGGCCAGATCACCACAACAAATTCTGCAAAACGACTATCTGATCGCCCGCGCTAAAATTATTGAGGTCGCGGCTGTCTTGGACCGAATCGATCGGGCTGCCACCAGTTCGGAACAAGCTAACACTGAGCCGATGGCGCTATCCACGGGTTCCAACGTTGTATCACGTAGCGATGCGTCACCCGAGGCTAGCACCTACGGCTCAGGGAACGCTGTCTTTTCTGATCCGTCCTATCAAAAAATCCAAAACGCTATCACCATTTTAAGCGACAAGCATCCTGACAAAACGCGACGTATTCAGGAGCTCTTGAGTCGGCCTTACACACCAGACTGGATGCAGCAGTTTCAACTCCCTGCGAACTGATTCGTTCAAACCAAGCAAACACTCATGGACTACATCGATCCTCATATCCACATGGTCTCGCGGACGACCGACGACTACGAGACCCTTGCCAAGATGGGTTGCGTAGCGATGAGCGAACCTGCGTTTTGGGCAGGCTTCGATCGCGGAAGTGTTGAAAGCTTTCGAGATTACTTTCGACAATTGACCGACTTCGAACCCAAGCGAGCTGCTCAATACGGAATACGCCATTACACATGGCTATGTATTAACGCCAAAGAAGCCGAAAATGTATCGCTCTCGCGAGAGGTAATTGCGATGATCCCGGAGTTTCTGGACGCACCCAATGTCTTGGGAATCGGTGAAATCGGGCTCAACAAAAATACTCGCAACGAAGCAACCATCTTTCTCGAGCACGTTGAGCTGGCTGTCAAATACAATCAACAAATTTTGATTCACACGCCACACCTTGAAGACAAGTATCAAGGAACGCGAATGATCTTAGATATGCTGACTCAAGACTCACGAATAGATCCCTCACGTGTTCTGGTAGACCACGTCGAGGAACATACGATTCGCGAAGTGCTTGATCGAGGTTTTTGGGCGGGCATGACG